>JAZOVZ010000040.1:0-2558 GCA_045658965.1 Eubacteriales bacterium | reverse complement strand
ATGTAATTATCTCTTCGAGAACTGTGAGGGCGTTAAAAAAATATGCCGATGGCATATTTTTAGCCCGATAAGGCAAAGCTGCGCTTTGCCTTCCCCGGTTCGAGGAGGGATAAAAACAAAAGCCCCGGAAAACCGAGGCTTGTGAACAACCAAAATTGGCTTTTGTTTTTATCTCTTGGTGAACTGGGTAGCAAGTCAAAAACAATTGAATATTGTTTTTGACGCAGCGAAACCGCCCAAAGCAAGGTGCTGAAGGAGCGAGCGTATCGAGCGACGCGCAGCGACTATGCGACGGTGGCGGGCAGGCACGCAGTGCACCGAAGTTCTCCACCAAAAAAACCACCGAATAAATCGGTGGTTTTTTTGTATAGAGATAATGTAATTATCTCTTGGAGAACTGGGGTGCACGACGTGCAGCCTTCAGACCGTACTTCTTTCTTTCCTTCATACGAGGGTCTCTGGTCAGGAAGCCTGCTGCCTTGAGAGCGGATCTGTAGTTAGGATCAACGTTCAGAAGAGCGCGAGCAACACCGTGACGGATAGCACCTGCCTGGCCGGAAATACCGCCGCCGTTTACGGTAGCAACGATATCGAACTTGCCAAGGTTATCGGTGGTGCCGAAGGGCTGGTTTACGATCAGCTTCAGGGTCTCCAGACCGAAGTAATCGTCAATGTCACGACCATTGATGGTGATAACACCGGTACCGGGATACAGTCTTACGCGAGCGATGGACTTCTTTCTTCTGCCGGTTCCGTAGAAATAGGGCTTTGCACTGGTATACATTGGTTAACTCCTTCCTTTCTCTCGATTAAAACTCGTAAGCTTCGGGCTTCTGAGCCTGGTGCTTGTGAGCTTCACCTGCATAAACCTTCAGTCTGGTGAATGCGGTGCGGCCGAGTGTGTTGTGGGGGAGCATACCCTTAACTGCCAGCTCCATAGCCATCTCGGGGCGCTTAGCCATCATTTCCTTGTACTGGATGGACTTCATGCCGCCAACGTAACCGGAGTGGTGGTAGTGGTACTTCTGCTCCAGCTTTCTGCCGGTCAGAACTGCCTTATCTGCGTTAATGATCACAACGAAGTGACCGCAGTCTACGTGGGGGGTGAAAGTGGGATCGTTCTTGCCGCGGAGCAGGTCAGCAGCAGCAACAGCGGTTCTGCCGAGGGGCTTGTTCGCCGCGTCGATAACGTACCACTTACGAACTACAGATTCTTTCTTCTGCATGAATGTGGACATGTTAAAATTCCTTTCAAAACATAGTGATAGTTTTTATTACCGGCATATTATATCATGCACTTTCCAACTTGTCAATACCTTTTTGAAAAAAAGTTTGAAAATTTTAATTTAGCTTATACAATGCTCTCGTTTTCTCGCGTTTTCTGCGTTTTTTGCACACTTCCCTTTTTCGCCGCATCAAAATTTGCAAGCAAAACGTGCTTTTTCGCAGCATCTTGTTTTCCCTTATGGCATATAGTGAAAGTAGCATTCAAAGGAAAGGAAGCGCAATTATGGAAAATTTATATCTCCCCGAGGGCTGCCGTATCTCTAAGATTCCCAACACAGAGGCTCTTGCCACCCCTGCGGGCATTGAAAAAGCCGCCGAGAACGGCGATATTTTAGAAGCCAACGCCCTGCTTTGCGACCGCGAAATGAATCTGCACGTGGATCTTGGCTGTATGCAGGGCATCATTCCCCGCTGCGAGGCGGTGTTTGCGCAGAATGGCGAGGAGGTCAAGGACATTGCCGTCATCTCGCGCGTAGGAAAGCCCGTATGCTTTACCGTAGAGCGTATCACGCGCTCTTCTGCGGGTCACCCGCTCGCGTACCTCTCGCGCAAAAATGCGCAGCGCAGGTGCGTTTTACATAGCCTTGCGCATCTTAGTGCGGGCGATATCATTCCCGTGCGTGTGACGCATCTTGAACGTTTTGGTGCGTTTTGTGACGTGGGCTGCGGAATTTGTGCCCTCTTACCGCTGGACTGCATTTCGGTCTCACGCATCTCTCACCCGTCCGATCGCCTGCAGCCCGGCATGATGCTGTGGTGCGCCGTGCGTGCCGTTGATCGCGAGAGCGGCAGGATCACGCTCTCCCTGCGCGAGCTGCTTGGCACGTGGGAGCAAAACGCTGCCCTCTACAGCGCGGGACAGACGGCTGCGGGCATTATCCGCAGTGTGGAGCGTTACGGCGTGTTCGTGGAGCTTGCGCCCAATCTTGCAGGTCTTGCCGAGCTGCGCGCCGATGCGGACGCAAATGCGATCGCGCGCTTGCAGGCGTGCGTGGGGCGGTATACGGGCGTTTACATCAAGAGCATTCAGCCCGACCGCATGAAGATCAAGCTGGTGCTGATCGACTCCTATCGCGGTGAGCCTGCGCACGCGGGTCTGCGGTATTTTGTTGACCCCGCGCAGACGACGCATCTGGATCATTGGCGGTATTCACCCGATGGCGCAGGCAAGGTGATCGAGACGGTGTTTTGAGGCCCGCCACCCTCGGACGCCCCTTTTTGAAAAGTTTTCGCCCGCCTTTTACAAAAGGCGGCGCGGTCGAGGGCGCGTA
>JAZOVZ010000039.1:0-22965 GCA_045658965.1 Eubacteriales bacterium | reverse complement strand
CAAATGGGCACGCGCGATAACGAAGGTTTTTCCGGCGTTGTCGATGCGTGCCCATAATGAATTGCCCTTATGGGCATGAATTGGCTTGCGCCGTGATTTGCGCCTGCAGCGCATGAATTGCCTGCGGCATTAAAAACAGGGCAATTCAATTCATGAAAACGCAGTTTTCAAATCATGAAGCCGAAAGGCTTCAATTCATGACGCAAGGCGTGAATTCATTACGATCGGGAATAACCTTTCCCAAAACAACGCAAAAGCACTTATGACAAACGATTTTTCGTTATCATAAGTGCTTTTTTCTAAAACTTCGTTATGTGGCTTTCGCTAAAAGCACGCAGGTTTTTCTTGCATATTCCCGCCAAACGTGGTATAATGAGATCAAATCAGTCACGGAGGCACGAACATGAAAATTTTATCTATCGGCAACAGCTTTTCCGAGGACGCGCAGGCGTACCTGCATGCGCTGGCGGAGCAGAGAGGCATTGACCTGACTTGTGAAAATTTAGCGATCGGCGGATGCAGCCTGCAGACCCATTGGCAAAACGTAGCGGAGAATAAAAAAGAGTATCTTTATGGCGTTAACGGTACGTGGGTGGCGCATCCCGTCACGGTCAAGGAAGTGATCGAGGCAGGGAAGTATGATGCCATCACGCTGCAGCAGGTCAGCGGACTTTCGGGGCAGTACGAGACCTATCAGCCCTACTTAAATGACCTTGCCGCTTACGTGCGTGAAAAGCAGCCGGGCGCGGCTCTGTATTTCCACCGTACATGGGCGTATGAGATCGGCTCGCCGCACGTCGATTTTCCGCGTTATGATTGCGACCAAAAAAAGATGTACGCAGCCATTTGCAGCGCGTCCGAGTCGGCTTGCCTTGTAACGGGTGCTGCATTGATCCCCGCAGGTGACGTTATCCAGACCCTGCGCGAGAACGTACCCGCGTTTGACGTGGCAAACGGCGGCGAGTCCTTGTGCCGCGACAGCTTCCATATGTCCGAGACCTACGGCAGATTTGCGGTTGCCCTGACTTGGCTTGCAGTCTTTAGCGGCAAGCGCGTGGAGGCAATGCCGTTTATGGAGCTTGATCTGGATTTGATTGCCGAGATTGCTAAGACGGTGAACAGTATTGTATTTGCAGAATAATAACAAAAAGCCCTTGCGCAAACGCAAGGGCTTTTCTGTAGTCTGTTTTAGTATTCCAACGTCACGATCTGTGCGCAGGTGAATTTGTCAACGGTGAATTTGCAAATGCCGTTTTCATAGGTAAAGGGAATTTGCGCGTTCTGCGGTACGGCGGTGACGCACTTGATGGGCTTGGCGGTCTTGATCTCAAAGGTGGTGTTGTACACGGGAATGAGATCCTCGATGACCTCAATGCCGCCTCCGCGCTTGACGGGCGTTGCGTACAGCGCGTGCAGTACGTAGCGATTTTGATCTGCTTGCTCATTGAGCGTGACGACACCTGCGCTGGGCAGATTGGTGGTCAGCGTCTTGTCCTCGCCAAGCAGCACGTCAATGGTGTGCAGCACGATCTCTTTGAGAATGATGCTGCCCTTGTCTGCGTACTCCGAGAAGATATCCCAAGCGATGTAGCCGCCCTGCTTGCCGATGACCACGGCGGGGGCTGCGTCCTCTGTTACAAAGGGGGTGTGCTGGTGCGAGCAGAAGTAGCCGCGTTCGCGGTTAAAGAAGGGGTAACGCACGTTTCCAAGCACCTGTGCAGCGTCATCGGTCTGCTCGATTATGTAATTGGTGCTGTACATCACGTAGCTGGTCTTGGGCAAGCCGAGAGCCTCAAAGCGGGGGTGCAGGTAGGTGGGCTGATACTGTCCCTTGCCAAGCCACGTGACACCAAGGTCAAACAGCATGTCCTTGCCGTCCGTGCCCGAAACACCCGAGCAAAGCAGCTTGCCGCCGCCCGCTACGAAAGCGTTCAGCTTATCAAGCAGCGCGCCGTCGGTCAAGGTGACCGCGTCGGGCAGAATCAAAAGCTTATACTTGGAAAAATCACACTCGGTATCCAGCACGTCGTAAAGGTACTTGCCCTCCAGCAGCATTCTGCCCGAGCCGGTGTCGGCGGGGTGATTGCGCGCCGTGCCGTTGATGGATTCGATGGAGAGCACGCCAATATCCGCAACCGTGGTCACGTCATAGCAGTATTCTTCCACCTTTTCGGCATCTGCATAGGCAATGCCGATCAGCTCGTAGGTCGCTTCGTCCAAAAATCCCTCGGGGTGCATCTGGTCACCGATCGAGCAGCAAGCGCCGTTGGCAAGCGAGAGCGCGATTTCGTATTTCAGTGCATTGGGGTGCTTAAAGCCACCGAATTCGCCCCAGGTGGTGTGGAATTTACCGGTCATGCCAAGGTATTCACTACCCAGCAAAGCCGCGTACTTGGCAGACTTGGGGAAGTGGTCGTAGCCCCAGCCGCCCGTGGGCAGGCTTTCGATCTCCTGGTGCGTGTTGGAGGCGGCAAAGTCGCGTCTGCCGCAGGGAATGTGGCCTTGATTGTGGAAAATGCGGATTCCCGGCTTGATGGCGCGTGCCGCAGCGTTTACGCCCTCATAATATTTCTTATACGTCACGCCTGCAAGACGCACGTAAGCGTAGAAATCCTCGGGATCCCAGCCCTGCTTGATCACCTCAGCGCGGCAGTAGGGGCAGAAGCAAGCGCGCTCGCCGACAATGTCAAGGAAAATGCCGACGGGATCATAGCGGCGCACGACCTCCTCGACCTGCTTGATCAGCGTATCGTAATAAGGAGAGTTCATGCAAAGCAGGTGATAGGCAGGACCGTGCTCGGGTACGTAATGCATGCCGTTTTCCTCGGTGATTGTGGGATATTTGTGCTCGGGTGCTTGCAGCATGCTGTGCTCGGGATGCTCGTAGAAATATTTTTCGTCAAAGCCTGCGGAAATGTAGATGGGGGCTTGCACACCGATCTCGGCACAAGCGGCAAGCATTTCGCCCAGCAGGTCGAAATCCAGACCCGGATGAATTTGGTTGGTCTCGGAGGGGAAGTACGCCCAGCCGTGGTGGCACTTGGCAAATACCGTGATCGAGTTGACGTGTCCTCTCCTAAGGCAATCCTGAAATTGCTTTTTGTCAAATTTAGAGCCGATCCCCGGAATATGCTCCGAGGTGTGAAAATCTAAGTGAACCTGTCTTTGCGGTAAGGTGTGCATAAAAATTCCCCTTTCGGTGTTGTTGATTTTATTGTAGCACAGATTTGGCGAAAAAGCAAGAGAATTTTTGTTGATGGAGGAAAGGAAACACAGGATAGCCTAAGGCAAATTAAGTAAAACTCATAGTGGACACCCAAGCGATGCGGGTACGCGCCAAAAAGGCGTCCCCCGAGGGGAAGCTGTCGCGAAGCGACTGAAGGGGAATGCGAAAGCTTAGGCTTGAATTGTTATATCCGAACGGGTATGCGCACTGTTTAGTCCGCAACTCCCCTTCAGTCGCCTACGGCGCCAGCTTCCCCTCGGGGGACGCCTTTTTCGCGCACGGCTGTTCCGTTCTCTTGTCTGTTGTGGTCGATTTTTAACTTAATGACATTGTGACTTGCTGCCGCTGCCTATTATTCCAAAACAAAAAGGGCTGACGCTTTTGCGTCAGCCCGAAAGTTGCTTAATCGGTGGTGTAGTTATCGAAATAACCCTGAATGAACACGATAGGCGTGCCCTTGTCGCCCGAACCGGAGGTCAGGTCGCAAAGCGAGCCGATCAGGTCGGTCAATCTTCTGGGGGTCGTACCCTCGGAAGCCATCTGACCTACCAGGTTGCTGTCCTTCTCTACGATCTTCTGCTTGATCGCTTCCTTGAGCTCGTCACCGGAGAGGGAAGAGAACTCGTTGTCAGCCAGGTACTTGAGCTTGAGCTCGTTGGGCGTACCCTCCAGACCCTTGGTGTATGCGGGTGCTACGACCGGGCCAGCCAGCTCCCAGATCTTACCTACGGGATCCTTGAAAGCACCGTCACCGTAGACCATGACTTCCATGATCTTACCGGTTGCCTCGTACAGCTTTTTCTGAATGTTGTCAACAACGATCTGGCAATCTCTGGGGAACAGCTTGACCTGATCCTCGGTTGCCTTGTTGGAGCCCAGCAGACCGTAATTCTCATTGTAGCCGCTGCCGTCAATGCTCTCGGTCAGAATATCGTCCAGACCCAGCGCGATCTCTGCACCTGCAGCCTTGAGCATACGCTTGGTGCGCGCTCTGGTATGAATGTCGCAGCACAGCACGTTCTTGGTGTAGTTCAGAATTGCCTTGGGGTTGTTTGCAAAGATAATTTCGCAGTCAGCACCGCACTCACGGATCAGCTGCTCGTAGTATTCTACGTAGTCTACGCCCGTAAAGGTGTGCTTTTCGTAGCCAAACAGCTCACGGTACTGGGAGAGCGTCAGCACGTCGCGATAGGGGTCAACACCCTTTTCGTCCATCATTTCCACGCTGATCAGGTGATTGCCGACCTCGTCGGAGGGGTAGGACAGCATCAGCACGATCTTCTTAGCACCCTTTGCAATGCCGCGCAGGCAGATCGCAAAGCGGTTACGGCTCAAAATAGGGAAGATCACGCCGACGGTTTCACCGCCAAACTTGGCGCGCACGTCGGTAGCGATATCGTCAACGGATGCGTAGTTGCCCTGCGCACGGGCTACAACAGCCTCGGTCATTGCTACGATATCTCTGTCGTGGAATTCAAAGCCCGCATCAGCGGATGCTTCAAGAATGCAAGAGGAAACGATCTCAACAATGTCATCACCCTGGCGGATAATGGGCGCGCGAACGCCGCGAGAAATGGTGCCGATCATACGACTCATAATAATAACTCCTTTTAGGCATGCCCGATACAGGGCGTATCGGTGCACTACAAATTTTACCACAGTATATTATAACACGAAAAGTGCGTCAATGCAATATTTTTTGCAAAAAAAATCGGATTTTTTAAGAAAAAACAACCGCAGGCAAGCATGCCTGCGGCTGTATGACCGTTCTTATTTTTTTGTTTTGTACTGCGAAAGCTGGCTGCGTTCCTCTTTTTTGAGCTTTTCGGTGATCGCCATGTTCTCAATCATGAGCTTGACGATGCGCTCAAGGGTGGAATTCTCGGAATAATCCGCCACGCAGACGTAGTTGATGCGGTCGTCGTCCACAAGCGGCTTGACCGTATCTCCCTTGCCCTCGGGATAGACCGCGATGGATTTGCCACCGCGCTCCTTGACCATCTTCATGCAGGGAATATCGGTCATTCCGTCGCCAAGGTAGATCATATTCTGGTAGGAAATGCGGCGTAGGCTCTCGTCCTGCTCGCGGTTCAGATTATAGTCGTCGGTCAGATCCAGCACGCCCTTGGAAATGCGGTAAATATACTGGGTCTTGAGCGTGTAATTGATCGCGTGCGCGGGCCATACCGCCTCGCCGTTCTCGTCGTAAACGTATCTGCAGGCAAACACCTTCTTGAAATATTTTGCAATGGGCGTACCCTCAATGATCTCGTACGTGCCGGACGAAATGATATAGTGCTCAATATTGACGCCCATGGACTTGCCGAATGCATTGATGCGGTCAAACCAGGTCGCAACGCCGTTAAAAAGCTCAACGTGCTCACCGCAGGAGCGCAGATAGTCCTCGGTCAGGGAAATGCCCTTTTCCTTGCATTTTTTGATCATGACCAGCATGTAGGCAAGGATCTTTTCCATCTCGTATTGCTTGGTCAGCTTGGCAGCCTCGCCCCAGAATTCCTCGGGGGTCATACCCAGGTTTTTTATAAAGTCGTATTCCTGCATGTCGGTGGTGCAGAGTGTTTTATCAAAATCGTACAGAATACCAATGGTCGTTTTGCTCATGTTTTCCCTCCTTCTTTGTAGGGTGATCTATATAAAGTTATTTTGTGCGGGAGATATATTCTATCATACAATCTCCGATAAATCAAGAGCAAAACGCATTTTTCTACAAATGTTACAAAAACGCTTTAGCGTAATACAAAATGGGGAGCATATGGAATGCTCCCCTACGGAAATGCGCGCAGGGGTCTCCGTAGGGGCGGATTTGCATATCCGCCCGCGAAATACGAGGATGTGAAAAAGGGGAGCATATTGAATGCTCCCCTACGGAAATTAGTACAATTTATACTTGAGTCTGAGATTATCTGCGATCATGGCAATAAATTCCGAATTCGTAGGCTTACCTCTGTTGTTCTGAATGGTATAGCCAAAGTAAGAATTGAGCGTATCCACGTCGCCGCGATCCCACGCGACCTCGATGGCGTGGCGGATGGCGCGCTCCACGCGGCTGGTGGTGGTCTGGTACTTCTTTGCCACGCTGGGGTAGAGCACCTTGGTGACCGAGTTGATGATATCCGAGTCGTTGACCGTGAGCAGGATCGCGGTACGCAAATACTGATAGCCCTTGATGTGCGCGGGAACGCCAATCTGGTGAATGATCTTGGTTACCTGCGTTTCAATGTCGGGTGTGCGATCGTCGTCCGTTTGGGGCTGGGGTGGCGTAACGGCTTGCGCGGGCGTCGCTCTGCCGCTGCCAAGGTCGCGCAAATGGTCGGATAAGCTGATGGGATTGATGGGCTTGATCAGGCAAAGCGAAGCTCCCGCACCCATTGCCTGAATAAACAGGTTTTGATTGGAAACGGGCGAGGTGATGATAAACGTGGGCTGGCGGTCGGGGGAGAGATCGAGCTGCTTGCAGCTGCGGATCACGCCAATGCCGTCCAGCTTGGAAAGCCAAACGTCGATCAGTGCTACGTCGGGATGGTAACGGTTGATCTTGGCAAGCGCCTCCTCCCCGTTGGAAGCCTCTTCAATATAGCGGTAGCCAAGGCGCGAAAGCCCCTCACGGAGCGTGGCGCGCGTGGCGGAGTTTTCGTCGGCAATCAGTATTTTGGTGGATGTATCCATGACTTTATATGTCCTCCTGTAATTTCCTTTTATGCACATATTTTACCATAAAATGGAAATTATTGCAAGACGAAATCGCACCGAAAATGTACCAAACTTTTGCCGCATGAATTGTAAATAATTACCAATTTGTATAATTGATTTCCAATATAGCGAAAAATATTAGGAATTGCTGTCGGGAAATTGCGCCCCGCTTAAGCGTAGGGCGCAGTTATATTCG
The DNA here is from genome assembly GCA_045658965.1 of Eubacteriales bacterium. Taxonomy (GTDB): domain Bacteria; phylum Bacillota; class Clostridia; order Oscillospirales; family CAG-272; genus SVQP01. Next base: position 15,832 of record JAZOVZ010000039.1, on the reverse strand, counting down.
CTTGACGGCGAGTGGTATTGCAGAGCAGTGATATTTGGACTGCGTCCAAGTGATATTCGCTGCGCGAGTTCATAAGGCGAATATAATATCACTGTAAGCGTAGCGAGCGATATCACTTTGCAAGGCAAAATATCACGCCGCCGCAGGCGGCATATCACTCTTATTAAAAAAATCGGTATCCCGAGGGATACCGATTTTCTTTTTATTGTTCCATTTCCTTCTCCACCGCGGCAATTCTTTCGGAGAGCGGGGGATGGCTGTATTCCAGCACCACGTTGATGCGGGAGGGAGCAAGGTGCGCAAAGTTTTCGCGCGCCAGCTTTTTAAGCGCGGTGATCATAGCGGGACCGTAGCCTTCGGAAACAGCCTGCTTGTCAGCGCGGTACTCTGCGCGGCGGCTGCGTGCGTTGGTTAAAAGACTGATCAAGGGATTGAACAAGCTAAGCAGTACGCCCAGAATGATGTAAGCAAAGCCGTAATTGATGCCTGCAAAGCCGAATGCGGTGCAGAATGCGGGATTGGTGATGACCACCCAAACTATCACGCCCATAAAAAGCATATTGCCGAAGTTCAGAATCTGCCCTTTGAGCACGTCCTTGTGCAGACCGTGCCCCAATTCGTGTGCAAAAACTGCGCAGATTTCATCGGGCTCCATGGCGTTGACCAGGTTGTCGTACAGCACGATGGTCTTCATCTTGCCAAAGCCGGTAAAGTAGGCGTTGAGCTTGGTGGTGCGGCGGGAGGCATCCATGACCTCGATCGCCTTGACCTTGTATCCGTGCTTGGTCAGAAGCTCCATCAGGCGATCCTTGAGCTCGCCGTCCTCCAGAGGCGTGAACTTGTTGCCGATGCGGCTGAAGAGGGGGTACATAAACGAGATAAACAGGGAAAAGAGCAGCATGGCAATGGCAAAAACAAGGATCATCCAATTGCCGAACCAAGCGTGCGAGCCCCACAGCAGCATAGCAAGCAGCAGGGAAAGGATCAGCTCGAGCAACGTGTTGCGGATGCAGTCGGTGATAAAGGTCTTCATGGACGTACGGTTAAAGCCGTATTTCTGCTCGATGATCATATCGGAGATATAGCCGCGCACAATGCTTACCACGGTCCCGACGGCAACCTCCAAAAGAATAATGGAAAGCAGCTGCATGAACACGCCTGCAGGGAAAAGAGCGGCAAAAGCGGCGTACACGCCCGAAGCCAGCATGGCAAGCGTGATCACGCCCGTCACACAGGTGAATACGATGCTCAGCGTGCATCGCTCGCGGCTGTAGGCTTTCCACCTTTGATACGTCTCGGCGTCAAAGACGTCCGACACGTTTGCGGGGGTGGGGTTGCTTGCCGAGCGGTGCTGCACAATGCTCAGCACAAGGTTGTAAAGAATGCCCACAAGGGCAAGGATCAAAATGGCAAGTTTCATAATAAAACCTCGATTTTTATGTGATAGCTACAGTATAGCACAGATATCGGCATAATGCAAGTCGATTGCGCAAAAAGAGCCGCTTGGTTTGATTGTGACTCATGCTTGCTTTTTCTTGAACACGGGCGTATCGGATGCGCACAGCCATGCACCGATCACCATCAGCCCAAGTGCGATAAAGTAGGTGTAATGGGGCATATCACGGAATATGACCAGCGACAAAAGCGTGCCGATAAAGGGGGCGATGGCGTAATACGCGCTGGTTCTTGCCGCGCCCAGCAGCCTTTGCGCATATACGTAGAAAAAGATGCTCATGCCGTATGCCACGCAGCCCACAGCCAACACCGCAAGCACGCTCCAAAGCGTTTTGACGCGCTCGCCTAAGCAAAGACCGATGATGATCGAACCAAGCCCCGAGAAGATGCCCTTGAGCAGCACTACCTCCAAGGGATCTTTTTCCGACAGCCTTCTTGTACAGTTGTTTTCCACGCCCCAGCATACGCAGGCAAGCAAAATGAACAGCGATCCCGCCGAGAAGCGCAGACTTGTCACGTCCTCTAAGGAAAGCAGGGCGCAGGAAAGCGTGACGAACACGATGCCAAAGCCAAGCCGCGGGCTGATCTTTTCCTTGAAGATCGCCAGCGCGATCAGTGCGGTTGCCACGATCTCGAAGTTATTGAGCAGCGAGGCGTTTGCCGCGGTGGTGTAGGAAAGCCCGAGCAGCAAAAAGATGGGGGCGGCGATATCCAGCAAAATCATGGCAAGCGTGTAGGGGAGATCGCTTTTGGTAATGCGCTGCTCTTGGCGCACAGGCTTTTTGATCTTACGAAGCAGCGCAATGATGCCCATGCTCAGCCCTGCGCCGAGGTATAAAAAGCCCGCCATAAGCGTTGAGGGCATATGATCAAGCAGCAGCTTGGAAAAGGGAGAATTGATGGCGTAAAGCGCGGCAGCCAGTATAGCCAGCAGAATGCCCGCGCCTTGTTTGAATTTGGTCATGCGTTACCTCGCTCTTATACAGAATGTGGCGTCCCAAGTGCCAAATGGCTTGGGGTGTCTTTATTATCATATTCATATTATACATGAGATTGTGGCGAAAAGCAATAGAGAGGGGGAGATTTGAGAAGGGAAGAGGGGCGATTGTGTGGCGATGGACGTCCTCGACTGTTCGCGTCATGGTAGGGCGGGGTAGCAAAGCGGCGCGAGGATCTTGAATGACACCACAGTGTGGTGTCAGACTCCGAGCGTGACCGAGCCCGCAGGCGAGACCTTGCTCCCGCCGCGAGAGTCGGTCACCGTAGGGCGGGGGCTTGCTCCCGCCGCGAAGGCGACCTCGATTGTTCGCGTTTTGGATAGTAACTTAGCGCAAGGAGGGATTTACGAACCCATGTTTGCGCCAAAGATCGTGCAAAGCGTTTGGGTAACCGGCGCAAACTATGCCGGTCGGCGCTTTGCCCCGACGGCGAGGGTTCAAATCGTGAGGCGATCCGCCAAATAAAAGCACCCTACCGCTTTGCGGTAGGGTGCTTTTATTTGGCGGAGAGACAGGGATTTGAACCCTGGTACCCGGTTGAGGGTAACACGATTTCCAGTCGTGCGCCTTCGACCACTCGGCCATCTCTCCATATTATCTTGACGACCTGTATATCATATCACAAAAATTTCGACTTGTCAAGCATTATTTTCAAAAAAAATCAACTTTTTTGCGATTATTTTTTTGCACTGCGGGGATTGACAATCCCGAGCGGGGTGAGCCCCGCTCGGTGAATATGTCAACATGCGAAAACTTACGCGTTTTCAGCAATAAAGAGCTGTGCGTCCTCAGCCTTGAGTCTCTTGATGCCCTCGGTGGGGTACAGGGACTGCTCACCGCCGTTGGTGTACACGAAGTAGTGACCTGCGGGAGTCTGATACAGGGTCTCCTCGTAACCTGCGGGATCACCAAAGTTGCCAACCGTCTTCTTGACGATCAGGGTAGCGGTCTCGGTGTCATAGGTTACTCTTCCGATCTTCTTGAGCATGTGATTTTCTCCTTCTTTTTTATTTACCGCAATATCATACCACAATATCACAAAAAAATCAAGAGGAAAATCATGAAAAACTCACAAAAAGTTGTGGAAAATTTACGAAACTTGGAAGAAACGGTTGTGTAAAACGTCAAATGTCGGCGTCCTTGATATATTGGCTGCCTTTCTCCGCGATAAATACCTTTCTTGCGGCAAGGTTATCGCCAAGCAAGGTATCAAACATGATGTTGGTGGCTTCCGCATCGGTGGGGGTCACGGCGACCAATCTGCGTGTCGCGGGATTCATGGTGGTCTGCCACATCATGTCGGGATCGTTCTCACCCAGACCTTTTGAACGCTGCAACGTATACTTTTTGCTGCCGATCTTCTTGAGAATCTCTGCCTTTTCAAATTCGTCGTATGCAAAGTAGGTCTTATCCTTGGTCTGGATCTCAAACAGAGGAGATTCCGCAATAAAGACCTTTCCCTCCTGCAAGAGGGTAGGCAACAGGCGGTAGAACAGCGTCAGCAGCAGGGTGCGGATCTGGAAGCCGTCCTCGTCCGCATCGGTACAGATGATGATCTTGGACCACTTGAGCGCGTCAAGGTCAAATGCGGTCAGGTCTCCCTTGACCTTTTTGCCCTGGATTTCCACGCCGCAGCCGATGACCTTGAGAAGGTCGGTGATGATCTCACTCTTGAAAATACGCTCGTAGTCGGCTTTGAGACAGTTGAGCGTTTTGCCGCGCACGGGAATGATCGCCTGATATTCCGCGCATCTTGCTAACTTACAGGAAGTCAGCGCCGAGTCACCCTCCACGATATAGAGCTCGCGGATCGAGACGTCTTTGGTGCGGCAGTTGACGAACTTTTCCACGCGGTTGGCAATGTCAATCGTGCCGGTCAGCTTTTTCTTGATATTGAGTCTTGTCGCGTCCGCGGATTCACGGCTGCGCTTGTTGACCAGTACCTGCGCGGCAAAGCGTTCTGCCTCCAAGGGGTTCTCGGTGAAGTAGATGTCGAGATGCTCGCGCAAAAAGTCGTTCATTGCCGAGTAGATAAATTCGTTGGTAATCGACTTTTTGGTCTGGTTCTCGTAAGAGGTGCTGGTAGAGAACGAGTTGATGACGAGCACCAAGCAGTCTGCGATATCCGAGAACTGGATCCTTGCCTCGTTCTTGTTGTATTTATTGTTGTTCTTGAGATACTTATCCAGCGCGAATACGAACGCCGACTTGACCGCCTTATCGGGCGAGCCGCCGTGCTCCAGGTAGCTGGAGTTGTGGTAGTATTCCAGCGCGTTGACCGTGTTACATACGCAGAAAGAGAAGTCTGCCTTGACCTTATAGGTGGGCTTGTCCGCTCTGTCCTTGCCCTGCGTTTCCATGTGCCACAGCACGGGCTGGGTGACTGCCTGCTCGCCGACCATTTCGGAAACGTAACCCGAGATGCCGTTTTCGTAGACGAAACGCTGCTCGGAGAAGGTCTTGTCCTCCTGCTCGATCAGCAGCACGAAGCAGATGCCGGGGTTGACGACTGCCTGGCGGTGCAGGGTGTCTACGTAGAAATTATGAGGGATGTTGATATCGGTAAAGACCTCAAGGTCGGGCTTCCAATGAATGCGCGTGCCGGTGCGCTTTTCCTTTTTCTCCAGCTCGCGCTCACAAAGCTCGGTCACGGGTTCGCCCTTTTCAAAGCTGATCTTGCGTTCAAACTTACCGTCGTAAGAGGTGACGGTCATATATTCGGAGCTGTACTGTGTCGCGCATGCGCCAAGACCGTTCAGACCCAGAGAGTATTCGTATGCGGAATCACCGCTGTTGTTATCGTATTTGCCGCCTGCGTACATTTCGCAGTAGATCAGATACCAGTTATATTGCTGCTCCTTCTCGTTCCAGCCTAAGGGCACACCGCGTCCGCGGTCGTCCACCTCAATGCTCTTGTCGCGGAACACGCGCACGGTAATTTCGGAGCCGTGACCCTCGCGCGCTTCGTCTACAGAGTTGGAGAGTATTTCAAAAAACGAGTGCTCGCAGCCGTCAAGACCGTCAGAGCCGAAAATAACGCCGGGGCGTTTACGAACGCGGTCCGCGCCTTTCAGGGCTGTAATACTTTGGTCGTTGTATTGCTGTTTTGCATTGCTTGTCTTGCTCGTTGCCATGTATTCCTCCGTCAAAATATATATCCAATCTATATTATATCATAAGTTTGCGTTTTTGCAAAGGGTTTTTTGGGAAAATATTTGTACAGGGCGTAAATATTCGGCAATTTCTATTGCAAAAAGGGAAGTGTCGCGTTATAATATATAATGAAATAGTATCGGAACGTGAGGTGTTCACATGAGAACAGATTCCCCTGTATGGGCATTGATAAAAGGCGGTGCTTGCTGCCTGCTCGGCTTTGGTGTTTCCAATATGCAGCTTGCCGATATTTTGCTTGAAAACGGTGCTGCGCAGGTGCGCGTTTACGATAAAAAATCCCCCGAGCAATTGGGCGCGCGTGCGTTGCTTCTTGCACAGCGCGGCGTGGAATTTCACAGCGGAGAGAATTACCTGGAGGGGCTTGCGGGCGACGTTATTTTCCGCTCACCCGGGTTTCGCCCCGATAAGCCCGAGATCGCGGCAGCCGTGGCAAACGGCGCGGTATTGACCTCGGAAATGGAGCTTTTCTTAGCCTCCACCGAGGCGCGCGTGGTCGGCATTACGGGCAGTGACGGTAAGACCACCACGACCACGCTGACAAAGCTGCTTTTGGAAGAGGCTGTACGCCAGCGCGGATACGGCAAGGTGTACGTGGGCGGCAATATCGGCAATTCCTTGCTGCCTTACGTGCAGGACATGACCGCGGACGATTTTGCGGTGGTCGAGCTTTCCAGCTTTCAGCTCATGACCGTGGAAAAGCCGCTGCCGTACAGCGCCGTGACCAATCTCTCTCCCAATCATCTTGACTGGCATACGGGCATGGACGAATACGTTGCCGCCAAGCGTCACATTTTCGAGGGCGCGGGCGCAGAGCGGCTGGTGACCAACCGCGACTGTGCGCTGACCTATGACATGGTGCAGGGCTTGGAAGTACCGCTGACGCTGTTTTCCTCCAACTTGCACGACTATGAGAGCATTATGGGAGATATGCGGGGCAGAGCGGTCTTTTTGCGCGACGGCAGTATCGTGTGTGCGGACGGCAAGCAGGAGCGGGTCATGCTTTCGGTGGATGAGATCCTTTTGCCCGGTATGCACAACGTGGAAAACTACATGACCGCCATCGGTCTGACCGAGGATTATATTACCCCCGAGATCGCAAGTTGCATAGCGTGCAGCTTTGGCGGTGTGGAGCACCGCATGCAGCTGGTGCGCGAAAAAGACGGCGTGCGGTTTTATAACAGCTCAATCGATTCCACCCCCACCCGCACGGCGGCAGCCCTTTCGGGCATTCCCGCGCGCTCTGCTTGGGTGATCTGCGGCGGCTACGATAAGCATATTCCGTTTGCACCGCTTGCCAAGGTGTTGCGCGAGCGTGCCAAGGGCGTTGTGCTGACGGGTGCGACCGCAGGGCAGATTCAAGAAGCCTTGGATGCTTGCACCGAGGGCGATATGAACCTACCCGTTTACCGCGAGGATAATTTTGCCGACGCGGTGCGCTGCGCGGCGAGCCATGCAAAAGAGGGTGAGATGGTGCTGCTGTCTCCCGCTTGCGCAAGCTTTGATGCATTTGCTAATTTTGCCCAACGCGGGCACACGTTTATAGAAATTGTCAACCAACTTTAAGAATTTGAGGAAGTTTTATGGATCTGAAATCATTGATCACGTCGCTCTGCGGTCTGTATTCGGTATCGGGCGCAGAGTCGGCAAGCACGGAAGGCGTTGGACGCATACTCGGCGAGACGTTTGACGAGCACGTTGCGTACGGTGTGGGCAACCACGTATTTATCAAGCGTTGCGGACGCAAAAACGCGCCCAAGATCTTGCTGGACGCGCACTTTGACGAGATCGGCATGTTAGTGACCGATATTACCGAAGAGGGCTTTGTACGCATGACCAACGTGGGCGGTGTGGATACCCGCATTCTGCCCGGTGCCAAGCTGGTCATTTACGGCAAAAAGACGGTGCAGGGCATTGTTTGCTCCATGCCCACCAAATTGCTTGGAAACGACCCCGAGGCGCTTCCCGAGATCGGACAGCTTTATATTGATACCGGTTACGGTGCACATGAGCTTAAGAAAATGATCTCGATCGGCTCTCCGATCGGGTTTATGCCGACCTATACCACGCTGCTTGGCGACCGCCTTGCAGGCAAGGCGTTTGACGATAAGGCGTGCGGTGCGTGCATTGCGCACGGTGTTGCCGCAGTCAAGCCCGAGGATATGGCGGGTGACGTCTATTTCCTGTTCTCGGCAGGCGAGGAAACTTCCATGATGGGTGCAATGACGGGCGGCGCGGCAATCATGCCCGATTACGCCATGGTCATTGATGTCACGCACGCGGCAACGCCCGAAACGGGTGACCGCCCCTTGGCGGCATTTGGCAGCGGTGCGGTGATCGAGTATGCACCCGTGGTCAACCGATCCATGACCAATATGCTCAAAAAGACGGTAGAGCAAAAGGAAATTCCCTTTACCTGCGCTGCCACGGGCGGCAGCACGGGTACCAACGCAAACAGACTCTGGATGACGGGTGACGGTGTACCCAGCGTGCTTGTCAGCCTGCCCATTAAGAATATGCACTCGTCCACCGAGGTGCTGGACATTCGTGACGCGCAGGCGGTTGCCGACGTGGTCAGCGCCTTTATTTGCGACAAGCAGATTGCGGAGGAATTTGCCAGATGAATACCATGAAATATTACGGTTTGGAGCTTATAGAGCAGCTTTGTGCCGAGTTCGGACCCTCGGGCTGCTGCGATAACGTCAGAGAAGCCATTATTACGCAGATCGCCGACGTCATCGACGCGTATTACGTGGATCGCACGGGTACGGTCATCGTCAAGGTGTGCGGCGGCGGTCAGGGATACAATGCGGACAAGCCGCGTCGCGTGCTGCTTTGCACGGGCATGGACGAGGTCGGCTTGATCGTCAACCGCGTGCACGATAAGGGGCATCTGAATTTTGGTTTGGTAGGTGACGTTGACCCGCGCGTCCTGGGCGGTAAGAGCCTGCTTGTGGGTGACGGTCAGCGCATGATCAAGGGCGTTGTGGCGTCCAAGGCGATCCATATGCAGAGCGCAGAGGAACGTCGCAAGCTGACGCCTGTCGGCAAAATGCACATTGATATCGGCGCGGAGAGTGCCGAGGAAGCGAAAAAGTACGTGGACGTAGGCAGCATGGTGACCTTCAGCACGCCCTTTGAACGCTTTGGCGAGGAAAAGGCGTTTATGAGCGGTAAGGCAATCGAGTCCAGACTCGGCTGCGCCGCGCTGATCGAGCTTTTGCGCATGCTCAAATCGGGCATGGTGAGATTACCTTATGACTTGTACGTGGCGTTTGTGGATTGCTCGCAGATCACGTTCTGCCCCGCACGCGTGGCGGCAGCGGCGATCAAGCCCGATCTTGCCGTCATCGTGGAGGCAAGGGAAGCACTCGATTACCCCGGCGTTTCCGAGAGCACGCGCCTTTGCGCACTCGGAGAGGGCGTTGCAGTAGCGTTTGCGGACGGCTGTGCCATTTACGATAAGGAACGCACGCAGGAACTGCGCAAGTGCGCTGCCGACAATCAGATCGCGGTACAGCCCGTATGCGGAACGCCCCGCGCTCAGCTGGGCGGCTCGGTGCAGGCAGGCGCACGCGGTGTCAAGACGGTATCGATCGGTTATCCCGTCAGAAACCTGCACGCCCCCGTACAGGTCGCAAAAATATCGGATTACTATGCCGTAAGAGATCTTCTGTTCGCTTACGTCAAAGAGATAAAGGAGTAAGTATGCTGACAAAACTCAAGCATTTGGTAAACGTGAGCGGTATTTCGGGCAGAGAGAGTGCCATTGCCGCTAAAATTGCAGAATATATGACCCCCGTTTGCGATAAGGTGTATACCGCCGCAATGGGCTCGCTGATCGCCTATAAGAAGGGTACGGGCGAATCTCGCAGAAAGGTTATGCTGGTCGCGCACATGGATGAGATCGGCTTTGTGGTTACGCAGATCGAAAAGAACGGCATGTTGCGTCTTGCCCCCATCGGCGGCATTCATTTCTCGGCATCCGCTTTCTCCGAGGTGGTGTTTGAAAACGGACAGCGCGGCGTTCTTGTGCCCGAGGGAGGCGTCAAGCCCAACGATTGGACGTATGATAAAATGCTTGTGGATATTGGTGCCAAGGACGCGCGCGATGCCGAAAAGCGCGTTGCCGTGGGCGACTTTTTCTCGGTCGTACCCAATATCATCAAGCTTTCCGCACGCAGAATTGCGGGCAGACCCATTGACGACCGCATCGGCTGTGCGATCATGATCGAGATCGCGGAAAGACTTACCGAGACTCCTTGCGCGGACGACGTGTATTTCGTGTTCGCGGTGCAGGAGGAGGTTGGCGTGCGCGGTGCGGGCGCGGCTGCAGAGCAGATCTGCCCCGACTATTGCATCAACTTTGACGTAACGGGTACGGGCGACGTGCCCGGTGCTAAGCCCATGGCTTGCGAGCTTGGCGGCGGTGCGGCAATCAAGGTCAAGGATGCGTCGGTGCTTTGCAACAAGGGCGTGATCGACCGCCTTGTCAAGATCGCCAAGGAAAAGGGATATAAGTACCAGTACGAGATTCTGACCGCAGGCGGTACGGACACCTCTGCGGTACAAAAGAGCGGCATCGGCGTCAAGGTTGGCGCGCTCTCGATTCCCACACGCTATATCCATTCGGGCGTGGAGACCTTTGATCTGGGTGACTGTCGCCTTTGCGTTGAACTGACGCTTGCATATCTTCATAGTGATAAAAAGGACTGAAATTAGATTATGGAATTTTCTCAGGAAATATGGACACTTGCGGACAAGGCAGAGGCGGCACTCGCCCCCCATTTTGCCCGCATTGATAAAATTGCATTCAACAATACGCAAAAGATCATGGACGCCTTCCGCGAGCACCGCGTGGGCATGACCATGTTTGACTCCACCAGCGGCTACGGCTACGACGACCGCGGCAGAGATACCTTGGACGCTATCTGGGCGGACGTTATGGATGCCGAGGCGGCATTCGTGCGCCATCAGATCGTCAACGGCACGCAGGCGCTGACCATCGGCTTGTTCGGACTTTTGCGCCCCGGTGACGTCATGCTCAGCGTGGCAGGCAAGCCTTATGACACCTTGGAGGAGGTCATCGGCATCACGGGCAAGCCGGGTGACGGCTCGCTTGCGGACTTTGGCGTCAAGTACGACCAGGTCGAGCTGACCGAGGCTGGGGAGTTTGACTTTGCAAGCATCGAGCAAAAGCTGGAGCAGTACGGCAGCGCCGTTAAGGTGGTATTCGTGCAGCGTTCCAAAGGATATCTCAACAGAAAAACGCTTTCCTGCGCGCAGATCGGTGAGCTGGTCAAGTTCACAAAGGCAAGATGCGGTGCCTACGTGGTGGTGGATAACTGCTACGGTGAATTTACCGAGGAATGCGAGCCCACCGCTTACGGTGCGGATATGATCATCGGTTCGCTGATCAAGAATCCCGGCGGCGGCATGGCGGAAACGGGCGGATATATTGCGGGTACGGCACGCGCTGTGGAGCTCGCATCCTACCGCTTGACCTCGCCCGGTGTGGGCTGCGAGGTCGGTGCAACCATGGGACAGAACAAGAGCCTTTACAAGGGACTTTTCTATGCACCGCATACCGTGGCGCAGGCACTCAAGACCGCGCACCTGGCTGCATACGTATTTGAAGGACTCGGCTTTGCGGTCGAGCCGCGCTGGGACGAGCAGAGATACGATATCATCCAGACCGTGATTACCGGTTCTCCCGAGGGGCTGTGCGCACTTTGCCGCGGCATTCAGGCAGGCTCTCCCGTGGACGCGTACGTCACGCCCGAGCCTTGGGCAATGCCCGGTTATAACGATCCCGTCATTATGGCTGCGGGCGCGTTCGTGCAGGGCTCGTCTATCGAGCTGTCCGCAGACGGGCCGCTGCGTCCGCCTTACACCGCGTATTTCCAGGGCGGTCTTACCTATGAGAGCGGCAAGATCGGCATTTTGTCGGCTGCAGATAGCATGCTGAAGGAGGCGAGAAAGTGAGAATATTGAGATTTTCCGCAGTGCTTTTGCTGCTTGCAATGCTTTGCGGCACCATGATCGCTTGCTCTGACCAGAAAACGCCTACGGGTATGCAGGACGTGACCGTGGCAGGGCAGGACTATATGCTGTTCGTTCCTTTGACGTGGGTATCCAACTCGCGCAGCGGTGTTTCGGGTGCGTACTATACCACCTCGGATCACTCCGAAAAGGGCGAGGAGCTGGCAAGTCACGCAAAATACTGGACGATCACCGCGCAAAAGGTAGCGGACGATGCAGCGGATATGCATGCATATTGGGCAAAGCTCTCCGCATACTATGCCGAGGCGTATGAGGAGTTTACCGTCATTCCGTATAAGGCTGCAACCGCTGATAAGGCGGAGCAGGTATACAGACAGACCTCCTTGCACGTAGACGATGCGGAGCGCAGCCTGTGTGCCGCGCAGGTATATGAATTTACCGCAAAGGTCACGGAATTTGCTCCCACCGAGGATCTGACCGAGCAGGGTAGCATGACCTTTGTGCGCAAATACTGCCAGGTCATTTGCCGCGCAAAAGACGGCAGCGGCTATTACGTGATCACCTACAGCGCAAGAGAAGAGGACTACGCGACCTTTATTGATAACTTTATTCACGAGCTGCCCGAGGGCACCGTGGTCGGTGAATTTTTGATCCTGACCGAAAAGAGCACCGCTACAGAGCAAGAGCTTTTCAAGGATCCCGATGCATCGGACAATATGATCCCCGCATCCACAAACGAAATGCCTTACCGCTTCTTTGTGCCGAGCACCTGGCGCGTGGGCAATACCACCGAGTATCCCAGTGCATTTGCACCGAGCGGCAGCGCAAACGTGACCGTGACCATGTATACGCCCTCCAACGTGGAGCTGAGCGTTGACCAATACTGGCAGGGCTACTGCTTGCCCGAGTACGAGGCGATATTTGACGCGCTTGCCGTTTCCGAGCAGGTCACCGAGGGCACCATCGGCGTGGACAAGGCAACCAAGAATGCCAAGACCTATACCTTTGAGGGCACAATCGGCGGCAAGACCTATCAGTATAAGCAGACCGTGATCGTCCATTCCAGCCTGATCTATTGCATTACCTATACCGCGCTTGCCTCGGACGGCAGCTTTGCGCAGTATGAAGCAGATTATCAGGCAATGCTGGACAGCTTTGTTTTCCGCTAACATGAGCAGAATTTATCTTGATAACAGCGCCACGACCGCCCTTTGTGACGCTGCGAAAAACGCAATGATGCGTGCCATGGAGTGCTACGGCAATCCTTCCTCGTTACACGAGGCGGGATTGGAGGCAGAGCACATGGTGCGCCGCGCACGCGAGCAGGTTGGTGCTGCACTCGGTGTGCGCAAGGGCACGGGTATGATCTATTTTACCGCATCGGGCACCGAGGCAAACAATCTTGCCATTATGGGCAGCGTGTTTGCCAAGGAGCGGCTTGTCGGCAAGCGCATCGTGACCACCGAGGGGGAGCATTCTTCCATTGAAGCGACCTTGCAGGAGCTTGAAAAAAAGGGCTTTGAGGTTGTGCGTATCTCCACCAAAAACGGTGTGCTTGATATGGACTTTGCGAGCAAAGCGATCGACAAGAATACCGTCCTGGTCACCGCCATGATGGTCAATAACGAAACGGGTGCGCTTTACGATCTCAAATCGCTGTTTGCGCTGGCAAAAAGAAATGCCCCGGGTGCCGTGACGCATTGCGACGCGGTGCAGGGCTTTATGAAGGCGATCTTCTCGCCTGCCGCTATCGGTGCGGATCTTATGACAATCAGCGCGCATAAGATCCACGGACCCAAGGGCGTGGGCGCGTTGTACGTGAGCGCAGAGATCATCAAGGCAAAAAAGCTGATCCCTATTATTTTCGGCGGCGGTCAGGAGCAGGGCATGCGCTCGGGTACTGAGAACGTTATCGGTATTGCGGGCTTCGGTGCGGCTGCCGAGCAGGCGCAGAGCACCTTGCGCCCCGACCTTGTCCGCATGACGCAGCTGCGCAACTATCTGGAGCAAAAGCTTGCAGAGATTCCCGAAATCACGCTCAATTTGCCGGTGGGCAACCGTGCTCCGCACGTAGTCAATCTCACGCTGCCCGATATCAAGAGCGAGACCATGCTCAATCATCTTTCGGCAAAGGGAATCTGCGTTTCCAGCGGCTCGGCTTGCGCCTCGCACGGCAAAGCTACCTCGCGTGCGCTTGCTGCGTTCGGCTTGACTCCGGAGCAGGCGGATTGCAGCCTGCGCGTCAGCCTTTGTGCGCAGAATACCGAGGCGGATATCGATGCCTTGTGCGAAAGCCTTGGCGGTGCGGTTGCGGCTCTTGTCAGAATCCACAGAAGTTAAAAATAATTACATAAAAGGAGAACTGTTATGAAGTTTACTTTCAGAACCCTGCTTTTTCTGCTTTGCGGCGTGATGCTGGCAAGCGCGGTCGCTTGCACCGGCGGTAACGAGGACGTGACCACGGGAGCTGACACCACCGAGCCTGCAGAGAACACTACCGAGCAGATAACCGAGCAAGTGACGACAGAGGAAGTGACAACCGAGGAAGCAACGACCGAAGAGCCCGATATCATGATCGGCGACACGCTGGATGCTGCTTACGCGGCAGATTTCACCGTATCCAAGGTGTTCAGCTCGGATATGGTGGTGCAGCGCGGTGAGAGACTGCGCGTTTGGGGCTGGGCACCCGAATCCGAGAACGGTAAAAAGATCTCGGGTGAGTTTATGGGCATGTTTGCCGAAGCTCTGATCGAGAACGGAGAGTGGACGCTGCAGTTCCTTGCAAAGCTGCCCGCAAATGCCGAGCTTGGCAACACCATGAAGATCTATACCGATACTAAGACCGTGGAGTTTGAAAACGTGCTGGTTGGTGACGTGTATATGGTCATCGGTCAGTCCAACGTGGCGTATCAGTTTTCTGCTTATTTGCAAGCTGCAAGCACCGATAAGGAAAACTACGGCACCAATATGATCGACGAAAGCCTGCCTATCCGTCTGCATTACAATACGCTGGGCGAGGGCGAGGCGCAGGGCTATCCCAAGAGAGGCACCACCGAGGTCTGCCCCGACGTGGTACACAACCGCACGTGGGAAAGACCCACCAATGCAAGTGTGGGGCGTTTTACCGCGATCGGTTACTGCTTTGCATGGAATTTCGTGCAGATGACCGAGGGCAAGGTGCCCGTTGGTGTCATCGAGATCGACGGTAACGGTCAGCCCTTGGGTGCGTTCTTGCCCAATCAGGTAGCTGACGAGCTCAAGAGCGACAGATGGAATGATGCGCAGGGCATCTACGTGCCCGAGGGTGTCAACGCGACCTGGGCAAGATACATGTACAATCATTACATGTATCCGTTTGAAAAGTACGCAATGGCAGGTCTTGTCTGGTATCAGGGCGAGAGTGACTTCCAAAAAGCGCACGCCTCCGAGTTTGTGGAACGCTTTAGCGCATTTATGACCTACATGCGCTCCACGCATAACGTTACCAATCCCGATTTCGCGGTCTACGTGGTGGAATTCCCCACGATCTATGATAAGCCTGCCGGCTTCAACGGTGCATGGCACTACATGGATCTTGGCTTGATCCGTACCGTTGTCGGCTCGATTCCGCAGACGCTGTCCAACAGCTACGTATCTGTTTCCAGCGATTTGTGGGCGGATGATACCTACTTCAACAGCCTGCACCCCGACTGCAAGTTCGGTCAGGGCTTGCGCCTTGCAAAGCTTGCCGCAGCCGTCAGAGGTGACGCGGGCAGCTTGGAAAGCGCAACCGGTCCCATTCTTGAAAAGGCTGAGTTCTCGTCTGATTACAAGACTGTCGTGCTGACCTTTACCAACGTAGGCGAGGGCTTGACCACGTCCGACGGTGGAACAACGGTCAATGGCTTTACCTACATGAGAAACGCATACACCATCAACAACAAGAAGGGATCGACCATCAAGGCAGAGATCACCGCGCCCAACCAGATCACGGTGACCTGCTCGTCAAGTATGAAGAACGGCGTCGTTTACAACGGCATTGCCAATAACTTCTACGGTAAGGAGATCAACCTGTGCAACAGCTACGGTAATCCCGCAAGCGCGTTCTTTGTTGCCGCAGAGGAATAAAATCGTAGGGCAGGGGCTTGCTCCTGCCGCATCCCGGTAGGGCAGGGGCTTGCTCCTGCCGCATCCCGGTAGGGCAGGGGCTTGCTCCTGCCGCATCC
>JAZOVZ010000038.1:0-4114 GCA_045658965.1 Eubacteriales bacterium | reverse complement strand
TTGCTCCCGATGGTCGCAGTGATATTATATTCGCCTCCCAAACTTGCGTAGCAAATACCACTCGGCGTAAGCCGAATATCACTGCATAGCAATATCACTCGCCATAGGCGAATATAACTGTGGCACCTGCTCTACGGCAGGGGCCACAAGGGGCACTTTTTTTGCGGCAGCGCACGGCAAATGGGCGAAAATGCAAAAAATCAACAAAAAATAGAAGCAGCAACAGAAAGTTACATGTCGAACATAGGTGCGTTGCACCGATGATAGATATTTCAGCACGAAAACGATTGCAATTTTGCAAGATGTGTGGTATAATATAATGACTAATTTTTCGGGAGGGGAAAACTCTGCCCGATTTCACTTCGATCAGGAGGATGAAAGAATGAAACAAAAGTATGTATACATACTTGTTTTAACGATATTGACAGCATGTCTTGCCTTATTCGCTGCCTGCAACAGCACGCCTGCGATCGAACCGCCTACGCCGTATTCGGTAAGCTTCAGCGTGGACGGGGAGACTTATCGCACCGTGGAGATCAGCGGTACGCAAAAGGTCATCATGCCCACGGAGCCTGCCAAGGAAGGATACATCTTCAACGGCTGGTTTTTAGACGAGGGCGTATGGTCGCAGCTGTTTACGGCTGACGCATATGCGTACAAGCCTATCGAGGCTGACGTGACGGTGTATGCCAAGTATACGCCCATCAAGTACGTGCTGACGTATGAGCCCGGTAAGGATATGGCGCATGCAAATCCCACCGAGTATACCGTGGAGCAGCATTTTGAGCTGCAGCCCGCAACCAAGGAGCATTACGACTTCGTAGGTTGGTTTACGGATGCCGCGATGACCCTGCAGACCTTTGAGATCCCCGCAGGCTCGACTGGCAACCAGACCTTTTACGCAAAGTTTGAGCCCACGCAGTATAAGGCGGTGTTCATGGACGGCGAGACCGTCGTGGCAGAGGTGCCCTATACGGTCAAGACCAAAAAGATCATTGCGCCCGAGGTACCCGAGCATGCGGGCTACGTTGGCGAATGGGAGGAATACGAGCTGACGCCCGGCGGCATTACGGTAAACGCCAAGTACACCGCCGTGGATTACAAGATCACCTACCAGGGTGTCAAGACCTCCGAGCACAAGAATCCCGCAGGCTATAACGTAACCAAGCTGCCCCTTGCACTCAAGGAGGCAACCAGAGAGCATTACGTTTTTGCAGGCTGGTACACCGATGCCGAGCTGACTACACCCATTACCGAGATCGCAGCGGACACGACGGGGGATCTGACCCTGTATGCCAAGTGGACGCCCGTGGAATACAAGGCGATCTTTATGGACGGTGAGAGTGTGGTTGCAGAGATCCCCTATACCGTTGAGACCGAGGGAATCGAGGCTCCCGAGGTGCCCCTGCACGTCGGCTACGTCGGCGAGTGGGAGGCATTTGAGTTCGTGATGGGCGGCTTTACCGTCAACGCAAAATATACCGTTGTGGATTACACCATCAGATACGAGGGTGTGCAGTCCGAGGAGTTTGATAATCCCGAGGGATATAACGTAACCGATCAGCCTATCGTGCTGGGCGATGCCGTTCGCGAGCATTACGTATTCGTCGGCTGGTTTACCGATCCCCAGTGCACCCAGCGCATCACCGAGATCGCTGCAGGCATGACGGGCGACCTGGTGCTGTACGCAAAGTGGACGCCCGCAGAATATAAAGCCGTCTTTATGGACGGTGAGACCGTGGTCGGTGAGGTACCCTTTACCATTTTGACCGAGAGCATTGAAGCACCCGAGGTGCCCGCGCACGTCGGCTATACCGGTGCTTGGGAGGCGTACGAGCTTGTGCTTGGCGGCTTTACCGTCAACGCCGTCTATACGCCCGTTGACTATACCATTACTTTTGCCAATACCAAGGACGTCGCGCACGTCAATCCCTCGGTCTACAACATCGAGACCGAGACCATCGTGCTTGCGGATCTGTACAAGCCCGGCTACGTCTTTGACGGCTGGTACGTCGGTACGCAGCGCGTGACCGAGATCGCACAGGGCAGCACGGGTGACGTCGTACTGACGGCTGCGTGGACGCCCATCGTTTACGGCATCACGCTGCACTTCGACCCCCTGCAGGGCAAATACAGCGGAGCTGCCAACCCCGGCAGCTACACAGCGGACGACCACGTCGTGCTTGCCGGCTTGACAAGCCTTGTGCCCGGCTACACCTTTGACGGTTGGTATACCGACAAGAACGAGGGTTACAAGGTAACCGAGGTCGTACCGGATACCATCGGAGAGATCGTGCTGTACGCGCGCTTCGTTCCCATTGAATATACCGTTACCTACGTTGGCGTAGAGGACGGCAAGAATTTCAACCCCGGACTTTATACCATTGAAACCGACGCCTTCAATATTGCCCCCGCGTTCCGTGACGGCTATATCTTTGGCGGCTGGTTTATGGACGAGGGCTGCTCCGAGCCTGCACAGCTGCACGTTCCCACGGGCAGCATGGGCAATATTGTGCTGTACACCAAGTGGACGCCCGTGACCTACGTCATCGAATATGACGCGGACGGCGGTGTGCTTCCCGATAATCCTGTTGTATATGATATTACGCAGACGATCACGCTCAAGGCACCCACCAAGCAGGGCTTTGTCTTCAAGGGCTGGTTTACTGCAAAGCAGGACGGCGAGCAGGTCACCGAGATCCTGCCCGGCACGATGGGCAATCTCAAGCTGTACGCACAATGGGAGCCTATCTACTATTCGATCACCTATCATCTGTTCGGCGGTGAGAACCCGCAGATGAGCATGTCCGACCTGTTGGCGGGCAACCTGACCGGCAACCTGCCGCTTTATACCGTGGAGATTCCCGCAGTACCGCTGTTCCCGGCAACCAAGCCCGGCTACAAGTTTGAGGGCTGGTATTCCGATCCCGCGTATACCACGCGCGTGATGATGATCAATACGAGTGCGTGCGAGGACGTCGTGCTGTACGCAAAGTGGAGTCTGGAGACCTATAAGGTCACCTACGTGCTGCCCGAGGGCGCTGCGCACGAAAACGTTTCCACCTTTACCGTGCTGGACGAGATCAAGCCGCTGAACCCGGCAACCAAGACCGGCTACGTCTTTGAGGGCTGGTACACCGATGATACCTATACCGTTCGCGTGGACAATCTGTTCGGCGCGGGCGTATATGGAGATCTGACGCTGTACGCCAAGTTCGTTCCTTCCACTTATCACATCTGGCTGGGATCGGACGAGGATAACAGCCACGCCGTTGTCTTTGATCTGAACGGTGCAGGCGTAAGCTTCAGACAGAACGTCACGCCCGATCAGGGTCTGACCTATCCTGCGATCCCCACAAGAGAGGGATACGTATTTGCAGGCTGGTACGATAACGCCGCATGCACGGGTGAGGCGTACGATATGTCCGCTCCCGTGGTCGGTGATATCACGCTGTACGCAAAGTGGATCGAGACCTCTGCGTTTATTTCGGTCAACGCGCCCATGCAGCTGACGCTGAACGGTGTCAAGGAGCATAGCTTCACCTTTGTTCCTCTGGTGGATACCGTGATCACGTTTGCCACTATGGGCGAGCTGGATACCCGCGGCATTCTCTGTGATGCAAACGGCAATGAGCTTGCACGCAACGACGATGCAAGCGCTGCCGATAAGAACTTCAAGATCACCTATAGCGTCAAGGCAGGCGAGGCGTACGTCATTACGGTATACGGCTACAGCCAGGCGGTACAGGGAACGACCACGCTGAGCGCAAGCGGTAACGCTACCGTTGCTACAGGCGGTAAGGCATATCTGCCGCACCTGTATGAGGTCGCGAGCGGTGAGACGTTCAGACTTCCCGTGCCCGAGGCACGCCCGGGCTACAAGTTCCTTGGCTGGGCAGACGAGGATGGCAAGTTCTACACCGATGCAATGGGCAAGAGCCTGAAGGCATGGGACGGCACTGCCGACGTCGTGCTGCAAGAGGCTTGGGAAAAGATCGCTTAAGCACGCTTGAAGCAATCCATATAAAAAACGCACGCACCCGCAGACCGCGGGTGCGCGTTTTGGTTTGGGGGGGTGATGTTGGTAAATTTGTGGGGCTCCGAGGCGTGGAGC
>JAZOVZ010000037.1:0-2761 GCA_045658965.1 Eubacteriales bacterium | reverse complement strand
AACACTTGCGCGTTTGAGATCAGCGCGAAAATAGTTAGTTTGTGATGAGACGCGGAAAAGTCAGTGTTACCGGGGACGGTTCTTTGTGATACGAAGTATTACCAAGAACTGTCCCCTGTGACACGCATCCTTTTACACGTTTCTCACGATCCCAAAGCTCACGCCAGTCAAGCGGCTGATCTGCCGGATTGACAAGCCCTCTTGCTTGAGAATCTTCAAATACTTGTTGCGCGTTGCAACGTCCAAACGCTCAAAATCGCTCACGGTATGGCACCCAGAGTGCTTTTCTATGATCCGCCGTGCCTGCTCGTCAGTCACGCGCCGCTGTGCGATCTCGTCTGTAATATCCAAACAATCTGCCTTTGCGGGTTGCGCATGCAGCTGCAAAAAATCGTTCGGAGTGATCAAGTTGAAAACGAAATCCTTGTCGATGACCTTGGAACCCGCAAAATACTCGGCAAAGCTACTGTGCTTATATTGCTCCACACGTTCGCAAATGCCCGCTTTGACGGGATTTTGATGAATATAACACAGTACGGTTAGAAAGTACCGTTCATCTTTTACCGGTTCGCTTCTGAATCTATCTTGGAACAAATGCCCGCTTCGCTCATATTTGGTGTTGAACCAATACACGTATCTTGTGGAAATACGCTTGACGATCTGCTCCAGCGGCTCGTTTTGTACCTTGAGCAGTACGTGCACGTGATTGCCCATCAAGCAATACGCGTACAGCGCAAATCCGCTGATCTGCTTGCATTCCGCCAAAATCTCAAGAAAACGTGCGCAGTCTTCCTCTTCCTCAAAGATCTGCTGACGGTTGACACCGCGCAGCATGACATGGTAGATATTGCTTTCGCATTTCTCTCGCGCTTGTCTTGGCATGATGCAACCTCCGCTTCGTTTTTTTCATTATAGCATAAACGAAAAAAGCTGTCAAGTATTGCGCTTGCGCGGGTTTTTTGCCCCTTCACCTATATAGACGCTTTTTTTCGCAAAAAGTTCCGACTTTTTGAAAAAATTTTTTTAAAAATCACAAATTTTTTCTGTCAGGAACATAGGCTCTTGCTGTTGCTGTTTGATACGCATGCCTCGTCGCGCCAAGCCTCTTTGCAAACTTTTCATTGCGTACGGTCGTCCGCCTCTTTACAAATCCGCTCGGATATGCTACAATAAAGTCAATATTGATCAAAAACGGGAGGCACGTATGCTTCTGACCAAAGATAAGGACTTTTACCGCTCGTTCTGGCGGCTGTTTTTCATGATCGTGCTGCAAAACGCGATCGTGCTCAGCGTCAACTTAGCGGACAATTTAATGATAGGCGGCTACAGCGAGACCGCGCTCTCGGGCGTGGCAGCCGTCAATTCCCTGCAATTTCTGTTCCAGCAGCTCACCATCGGCATTGGTGACGCACTTGTGACCATGGGCAGCCAATACTGGGGACAGGGTCGCACCGCGCCCATCAAGCAGCTTGGCAAGGCGGCTGTGCTGGGAGGCGCGTTCTTAGGACTGCTGCTCTTTACCCTGACCAGCCTGTTCCCCTATCAGATCTTAGGCTTGTTCTCGGACTCGGCAGAGATCATCGAGCAAGGTGTGCAGTACCTTTCCATCGTACGCTGGACCTATCTGCTCTTTGCACTGAGCACCACGCTGCTTGCACTTTTGCGCACGGTTGAGATCGTACGTATCTCCACCATCGTGTCTGCCATCGCGCTGGTCACAAACTGCTCGATCAACTATATGCTCATTGAGGGTAACCTCGGCGCACCCGAGCTGGGCGTGCGCGGTGCCGCCATCGGTACGCTGATCGCCCGCGCGTTGGAGTTCTGCATCATTCTGTGCTACTATATTTTCATTGACAAACGCCTGCGCGTGCGCAAGGATGACCTGGTCAAAACCGATTTCTCGCTGTTCCGCGATTATTACAAGCATTGCGCCTACTTTGTGATGGTGTCCTTCATCTTCGGCAGCTCGGTTGCCTTGCAAAACGTGATCCTCGGCAACCTCAGCGACAGCGCGATTGCCGCCAACTCGATTGCAAGCACGCTGTTTCAGATGCTCAAGGTCATGGCGGTGGGCGCGGCGTCCGCAACCGGCATCATCATCGGCAAGACCGTGGGCAAGGGCGACATGCAAAAGCTGCGCGAGTACGTAAGAACCGTGCAGGTCATTTTCCTTTGCATCAGCGCAATCACGGGCATCTCTCTGTTCATCATCCGCTCGTTTATCTTGGAGTTTTACGACCTGACTCCCGAAACCTACGCCATTGCCAAGAACTTTTTGCTGGTCCTTTGCATCACGGGCATGGGCACGGCTTACCAGATGCCTGTCAACATCGGCATCGTGCGCGGCGGCGGAGACTCGCGCTTTGTGTTTATCAATGACCTGATCAGCATCTGGGGCATCGTGCTCCCCCTGTCCTTCCTCGGCGCATTCGTCTTCCATTGGCCGCCCACGGCGGTACTGTTCTGCCTGAACAGCGACCAGCTGTTTAAGTGCGCAGCCGCCGCCATCAAGGCAAACCGCTTTAAGTGGGTCAAGAAGCTGACAAGAGAAACCGCATAATCGCAGGGGCGGATTCCATATCCGCCCGCGCAATATAAAAAAGAACAGCCCCATGGAGCTGCGGAATTAGCGGTAAAACGGCAGGGATTTGTTCAATTATGAGCAGGTTCCTGCTTTTTTATATAACGTTAATGCTTTGTCGCAGTTTCCGTTGCCGCATTTGTGTCATAAACCCTTTCTATTCGCATTCTCCCCCCT
>JAZOVZ010000036.1:0-5693 GCA_045658965.1 Eubacteriales bacterium | reverse complement strand
CAACCGCAATTGACAAGCAAAGGACGCGGATACGCGCTGTCAAGGCGTCCCCCGGGGGGAAGCTGCCGCACAGCGGCTGAAGGGGAATGCGAAAGTTTAGGTTTGAATTATTATACCCGAACGGATACGCGTGCCGTTTTGCCCGCAACTCCCCTTCAGTCGCCTACGGCGCCAGCTTCCCCTCGGGGGACGCCTTGGGGGCGCGCATCCTTTTCGTTAGGTTGACCGTTACGGTGAAGGCAATGATTGTGTCCGTCTTGCTTGCTCTTATCGATAAGGACAACCGAAATAAGCCTTGCCCCGCTGGGGAAGATATTTGCAAGCAAATTAGACCGCAGCGGAAGCAGAAACGAGCAGCGCGAGTTTCAATGACGCGGTTGCGGTGGATGAGGTGCATCACACGGACGCTCTTTCACATCTTCGCAAATGCAAAGGAGCTGAGTGAATAAACTCAGCTCCATTATGATATGCTTTTACGTTTTGGCAAGCGTGGGTACGTATTCACGCTCGGCACTTCCCTTGCGCGGCACGAAATCCACCGCAATGCCCGTATGATATTCGGCATAACCGTCCGCGCCCGCGTTGTGATACAGCACCACGCCGTCCTCGGCGATCCACAGCCCCTCGGGTCGCTTACCTCCCACGCGCAGAGCGCGCAGCTCCGGCACGCTTGATAAAAACGCCTTGGGCGGTATGATGACACCGCGCACCATATCCCACACGTCGGCATTGCGGTGGCAGACGGGGTATTCCCCCTTGACGCCGCTATCCCTGACGCTGTCGATGACCACCGACACAAACCGCTCCCGCTGCCACACCACGCGCACGTCCATATGGCAGACCATGGGGCGAAACCCGAACATTCTGCCCGAGCCGTGCGCGGCATATTCCTCGCGCAGCAGCTTGCCCTGCTTGTGCTCTGCCCAGGCAAGATACGCCTCGGCTGCTTTTGTGTAGCAATCGTTAAACCGCTCGTGTCCCTCCCCCTCGGCTTGTACGTAGCTCGCCCTTGCGCGCAGCACGCACGCACCGCTCTGCATAACGCCGATCTGTCTGCTCTTTTGCTTAAAATCCATATGCTCACCCCTTTATTAACATGTATGCAAAGGGATGCGAGAATATGAAAACGGCGGCACGATGGGGAGATACTCCAAACGGAGTATCTCCCCGGTTCTATTCGCCTTTGGCGAGTGATATTGCCCGTGGCAGTGATATTGCCTGCGGCAGTGGTATTCGCTGCGCGAGTTTTGGAGGCGAATAGAATATCACTGTCAGGCAAAGCCGAACAATATCACTGCAAGGCGTAGCCGTACAATATCACTCCGACGCAGTCGGAATATCACCAACAGAACGCAAAAAGAGAGCCTGACGAAATCGTGTTTTCGCCAAGCTCATTTCTTTTTTCTTCTTTTTTCACTAATTTGTCAGCCCGATGTTGCCGCCGTTTGAAAAATGGCAAGTATTCAGTTTCCGTTTTCCCAGTTATCTTTGTAACCCGGAACCACGTTGCCGATCTCTTCATCGGTAAAATTGCCCTTCGCGTAGTTCAGCACGAAATCAATGACCTCATCCTCGGTCACGAAATCCTTATCAGCAAACTCCTTGCTGATCGCGTTCGCTACCTCGTCGATCATATCGGGTCCCACGGTCGCGGACATGCCCTGTCCGTCCAGGTACTCCTGCACGATCTCGGTCAGCTCGGCAGACAGCTGATCGGGCTGATCCTTATATGCGTTGACAGCCCCCGTCAGCTCTTGGGTCAACGCAGCATCTCCCATATCCAGGGACTGCGTTACGATACGGATGCACAGCATCCTGATCTCGGTTGCCATGGGAGCCAAGTGGTCGTTGGCTTCAAACAATGCAACCACCTCACGCAGTACGTCGGGATTCTTGCCCAAGGAGTCCATCAGCTGATCGGATTCCTGATGATTTCCGAAAACGCCGTTCTTCACCAGCAGATCCATCACGTCTACGAGCGTATTCAGATCCTCCACCAGTATCTCACCGTCCACGGTGGCAAGAATATTCAACAGCACATCCACGGTAGGATCCAGCAGCTCACCGAAAGAGGGACGGTCCAAGCCGAACAAGGGCTGACCGTACGCCCAATTGTCACACAAGGAAGACACAAAGACGGCTGCAAGCTCAGGCATTAGCGCCGATTCCCCGATCGTATCCACGATCTCATGCAAGCTCTTTACGCTATCCTCACCGGGATTATTCAAGCCGCCCGAAATAAACCGACCGCCGCTGCGCAAAAGTCTGATGCCCACGATCGCTTCATTTTCCAGCCCGAATTCACCCTTGCCGTATGCCGTTTCGGTCATGTGGTTAAACATGGGTCTGCCAAACGTGCCGTAGGACGTACGCAAAAACCAGTGACCCGTTGCGGGAGCAACGTAATCGTTGAGCGAAAAATATATGATCTCACCCGCGGAGCTGCCCTCGCGGGAATACCCGGAGGTATCAATCTGGGCAAAATACTCGTTTGCTACGTTGATTGTCAGGTTGGCGTAGCCGTTGAGCGGCAAAAGCAGCAACGCCAGCAGCAAAAACGCATTCAGCACGCCTACGGCTGCACCGCAAAGGCGCGACCAAAGCGGAATATGACGCTTGATTTTGACCGTCTTTCCTTCCTCGTCCACCGCCTTTTTCTTGGGGCGGTACACAAACGTGAGCACAAAGCCGATAATCGTGCGGAAAACAAAGAAGAACAAAAGGAACAAAAACGGCGTTATGATCACACCGAAAAACAAAGGCAGCAGCGAGATCAGCCCCTCTACCTCTGCAAGATCCTGCTCTATGTATCCCAAGCCGAGCAACCGCAGGATCAGCATGGCAAGCGGATAGATATAGTCTCGCGCAATGGTGGTAAAATCACGCGATAAAAAGCACGCCAAAAACGCACTGAGCACAATATTTCCCGTGGTCATGGCTGCCTTGACGATGCCTCTGCGCAAGCCTCTTTGCGCAAAGTAAAGTCCAAGGATCACCAACAGCACGGTAATCACGATCGAAACGATTTGTCCTACGTCCATAAGCTCTCTCCTTTCGGCAGGAATTGTATTGCCTATATTTTACACCATTTTGATAATTTTGTCAACCTATAGCTGCAAAACGGGCGCAGCCCTGCACGGACTGCGCCCTCGGATTTATTCACCCTGTTCAATCACCATAGAGGAAACGGTCACGTTGACAATGTAGCCGCCATTGACCACGATTGCCTTTCCCTCTTCTATCTCGGTCTCATATTCGGAACGCAGCAGCTCCTCAACCGCATCGGCATCAGCGGTAGCAGAAAAGCCGAACGTCCAATACTTGACCCATTCACCGGTCTGGGAATTGGTGTATTCTCCCACCAAAGCAGCCGTCAGCTCGCCTTGCAGCTCGACGTCCAATTCATCTATCAGCTCAGCCTGCGCCTGTGCCAAAGCCTGCTCGTCCGCAAGCTCGTACGTCACGCCCTGCTTATCAAGCTCCGCAGCCACAGCATCCACGGCAGCAACCGAAACTGCCTTACCGATCTCCTGCTCGATGCGAGCACAAGAAGTCAGGCAGCATGCGCATATCAGCACCAAAAGTGCAACAGTCAAAATCTTTTTCATTATAAAAACCTCCTTTTTCAAAAGCCCTTTGTCAATCAGCTAAGCGTATACTCGATCTGCACGTAATACGCTTGCACCGTCGTCTCCATATCGCTCACCACGCCTTCAAGGCTTGCGGCATATACCTCACCAACCGCCTTAGCGTCCGCTTTGTTGGTCGTGCCGACCACGATACCGTAAACGTGCTTTCCTGCAGCCTCGTCCAGATACGTATATTCCATCATACCCGTGATCTCACCCTTGAGCAGCACGCCGGATTCCGAAACAAGCGACTCGGCGTACGATGCAATGCCCGTATCCTGCCAGCGTGAGCACTCGTATCCATCCTTCTCCAGTCTTGCTTGCAGCTCGTCAAGCTTTCTGACGGATTGCTGTCCCTTGATGTCTGCACAAGACACGAGCATGCATAAGGAAAGCACAAGCAAAACGATCAAAAATATTCGTTTTTTCATCATTTCAGACCTCCCGATCGGCAAAAGCCGATCATTTCACACATAAATTATAGCACAAATATCCAATGCTGTCAAGCAAACTGCGTCGTTTCTTGGGCAAGTGCAAAAAAATAAAATTTTTTTCAACTTTTTTTCAAAAAGGGGTTGCATTTTCAAAAACAATGTGCTATAATAAGCAAGTCGTCAAGAACGGCCCGTTGGTCAAGCGGTCAAGACGCTAGCCTCTCACGCTGGAAACATGGGTTCGATTCCCGTACGGGTCACCAAACGTAACAAATCCGAACTATTTCGTAAATCGAAATTGGTTCGGATTTGTTTTTTATTATAATTATTCGAATTAATGCTAATAGAACACCGCCGAGAGCGACCAAACGGTTACTTTCGGCGGTGGTTTTATTAATGTATCTTATACCCCTCTTGTGTATGCAAAATGGTTGCCTCGTTGTAATCAAACATTTCTTCAAGCTGACGCAAGTGCGTCACCAATATCCAACGAATATTGAGGGCAGAAAAGTGATTTAGCAGATGATACAGACCTTCTGCGCCTTCGGCATATGCTGTACTTTGAAATGTTTCGTTGAGGAACACAAGCGAGCTTTCCTTCAAAGTATCAACCATTGCGGCAAGCTCGCGCACCTCTTGCTCAAAACGTCCTGCGTCATTTCCTTCACAAAATTCTTTTTCCGCTTCCGAAAACTGTGTTGCAATCTGTGAGAATAATGTAATCTCTGCTGACTCACACGGAATGGGCAATCCCGCTTGCGCGAGAATCTGCATTGTGCCAATGGAGCGCAAATAAACTGTCTTACCGCTTCCGTTATCTCCAAACACCAACAAACCGCCGTTATCTTTACAAAGCAAAAAATCGTTGGGAATGACGTCAGACGGATTGGGACTCGACATCAGCAGATACAAATCGTATAGTTTTTTGACGTGGATACTTTGATCTGCCGTGAACGTTGGATAGCAAACAGGAATGTTCTTCTCCTTCAAAGTCTGCACATATTTTAGTGCCACATCATAAAAGACCAGATCACGCCCGATCAAGCCGTATTTATCAAATATTTGTTCCGAGATTTTTGCGAACGCACCCGAAAGATCGGACAAGGCGGAAACGGCAAGTCTTTCGTACAGACCGTCCTTGGCGAGAGACAAGCGCTGACAGGGATACGCGGTTTCCTCTGCTTTTTTGAAAAGTGAAAAGCCTTTCTTTTTCAGTTCGGGATCGGTCACATGAATATATCTGTGATCAATCAGCTCATATGTTTTTATATGCCCTTCATCGTCCATTGCAAATTTGAAATCCCAATATCCGCCTGCACTGAAATTTTCATACTTGGAGCAGAAAGTGATCAGTTTGATGAAATCGGGACTTTCATACATTTCCTTGCAAGAGGAATACAGACTTTTTAATCCGTCGGATTTCAATTCATATTTTTCTAAAAGCTCACCATATGCCTTGATGAACAGCAAGGCGCGCTTTAGGCAAAGCGCTTGCGCTTGCAGGATATTTTTAGCTGTTGCGGAAGAAGCAGTGCCCGTTGCGTTCAGCCGATATTCGTCCCTGCCTGCCGTCTTTTGTGTGATCCGCAGTTCCTCAAATCGCGCGGATAGTGACGCAAGCTGTTCAAGC
>JAZOVZ010000035.1:0-15732 GCA_045658965.1 Eubacteriales bacterium | reverse complement strand
CGCTCACCGTCCTCTGTTGCGCGCTAATCCAAATGCTTCCGTATTTTTTTGAATCGTATCTCTAAAGAACGCCTCTCGAACATCTTGGGGCATGTTTATAATTTCTGCCCATTGGCTGTGGCTTTCATTAAAGAAATACGGGTAATGACTCGATTCGGCAACAAGAAGATCATAATATTTTCGCGCACTCTCCATATCGCCTATATAACACGCAGTATACATTTGCAGTTCCGTAACAAATTGCGGTTGGGTCATAAAGTATTTCGGGAATGGATGAAAATCCTCTTGATTTATAAACTGCCACAACTTTTCGGGAGAATTGATAGATTCGTAAAAAGGAAAGATCGTAGTATCCAGACATTTTTTTACCTTTTCGCTCCAAGGCGAGAAGGCTTCATCACCATCCCACAAGCAATACGATGAAACTCCGTGCAGATTATCGGACAATCTGTTTCCATAACCGATTGACACGTAATCTTTGGGGAGATACAAAGGCCAGATGTAATACGTCGGATAAACAATAATACTGGGGCGTTCAAATAAGAAGCAGAACGCAATGTCATTCTCAATTTTATAAAACTGAGAAGTCCCTCTTTTTTTGTATCCACGTTCTTTGAAAAACGGCCAAAATGACGGGACGATTTTCCTTTTATCCATAGTATACCTCTTCTTGTTCTTATGTGATACTGCCGCTTACATTTCTATTATATCAAAAGTAGTTTATATTGTCAAGCACGTGTGATACTCAAAGGCGTCCCCCGGGGGTAGCGACGCGGCGACGCGGCAATGAATGACAGCCTGGATGGCTGTCAGAACCGCGGCGTGACCGAGCCGCAGCGAGACGCTGTCGCGCAGCGACTGAAGGGGAGCGCGAATGTTTGGGTTTTCAACCGTATCCCCAAAACGCCCCACCGCACTGTTTTGCCCGCAATGCCCCCTCACCCGACTGCGTCGGGAGCTACCCCTCGGGGGTAGCCTTTGGGTCAAGCACCTCTCTCGCCGTAGGGGCGACCGTCGGTCGTCCGCGTTTGTTGCAACAGCTTTCCATAAAAAACCACCCCTTGCATATGCAAGAGGTGGTTAAAAATTGTATTACTTTGCAGCCAGCAGTCTTGCCTCGAGTGCGTCAAGCTCTGCGTGCATGGTTGCGGGCACGCTGTCACCGATCTGCGCGTAGAACTCACGGATGTTCTGTACGTCCTCCAGCCAGGAGTCAACGTCAACGCTGAGCAGGTCGCGGATGGTCTCGGCGTCAATACCCTCAAGACCCTCGGTGCAAATATCCTCAGGCAGAGGCAGGTAACCGATGGGAGACATGGTAGCGCCAACCTTGCCCTCGCATCTGTCGAGGATCCAAGAGAGGACTCTCATGTTGTCACCGAAGCCGGGCCAAATGAAGTGACCCTCGTCATCGGTTCTGAACCAGTTGACGTGGAAGATCTTGGGAGGATTGGGAATGGTGGTACCCATCTTGAGCCAGTGACCGAAGTACTCGCCCATGTCGTAGCCAACGAAGGGACGCATAGCCATGGGATCGCGACGAACGACACCAACTGCGCCTGCAGCTGCTGCAGTGGTCTCGGAAGCCATGATAGAGCCAACGAACGCACCGTTCTGCCAAGTGGTAGACTGGTAAACCAGGGGAGCGGTCTTTGCGCGTCTGCCGCCGAATACGATGGCACTTACGGGCACGCCCTCGGGCTTATAGTAAGCCTCGGACAGGCAGGGGCAGTTGGTAGCCATAGCGGTAAAGCGGGAGTTGGGGTGTGCACCTGCGGTAGCAACCTTGTTGTTCTTGTCGTACTTGGTGTAATCCCACTGCTCGCCTCTCCAGTTGAGCGCGTTCTTGGGAGGATCGTTGTCAAGGCCTTCCCACCAAACGGTGTTGTTGTCAAGGTTGTGGCAAACGTTGGTGAAAATGGTGTCACGCATGGTGGATGCCAGTGCGTTGGGGTTGGACTGCTCGTTGGTGCCGGGAGCTACGCCAAAGAAGCCGTTCTCGGGGTTCACAGCCCACAGTCTGCCGTCCTCGCCGACGCGCAGCCAAGCGATATCGTCACCGATGCACTCTACCTTGTAGCCCTGCTCGGTATAGAACTTGGGGGGAATGAGCATTGCGAGGTTGGTCTTGCCGCAAGCGGAGGGGAATGCAGCGGTCAGATACTTCTTCTCGCCGTTGGGGTAGGTAACGCCCAGAATGAGCATGTGCTCAGCCATCCAGCCTTCTTTTCTGCCAAGGTAGGATGCAATACGCAGCGCGAAGCACTTCTTGCCAAGCAGTACGTTTCCGCCGTAGCCGGAGTTGACCGACATGATGGTGTTGTCCTGGGGGAAGTGGGTGATGTAACGGTTGTTCTCGTCCAGATCAGCTCTTGCGTGCAGACCCTTGATGTAGTCGGGGGAGTCGCCCAGTGCCTCGAGAACGGAGGTGCCAACGCGGGTCATGATCAGCATGTTGAGCACGACGTAGATAGAGTCGGTCAGCTCAATGCCGTACTTTGCAAAGGGAGAGCCGACGATGGACATGGAGTAGGGAATGACGTACATGGTGCGACCCTTCATGGAGCCGGTGTACAGCTTCTTGAGCTTTGCGTACATTTCCTCGGGTGCCATCCAGTTGTTGATGTTACCTGCCTCTTCCTTGGTAGGAGTGCAGATAAAGGTTCTTGCCTCTACACGTGCTACGTCGTTGATGGCGGTGCGGTGCAGATAGCAGCCGGGCAGCAGATCCTGGTTGAGCTTGATCATCTCACCGGTGGAGCAAGCCTCGGCACGCAGAGCCTCTGCCTGCTCGTGGCTACCGTCGATCCAGACGATCTGATCGGGGCAGGTCATCTCTGCCATTTCGTTGATCCAATCCAAAACGTACTTGTTGTTGGTCATGGTTCTTCTCCTTTATATATCAATTATTTTTTTGCGTATCGTACAGGGCAAAATACGTTGGGAAAGCCCCAATCTCACCCACTATAAATTATATAACAAAATCCGACTTTTTGCAAGAGGGATTGCAAAAATAATTCTATGAAAATATCACAAACGGAGCAATAAAAGATTGTGAAAAATGCTATGCGACAAAACAGAACAAATGTTTGCAAATCGGGGAGCTTTGTGATATAATAAAAGGTAACACAAAACGATACGGAGCGTGAAGATATGCAAAAGCTCAACGAAAGAGAACAAAGAGTATACGATTATATTGCCAAAACCATCAGAGAGCAGGGATATGCGCCCAGCGTGCGCGATATCCGCGAAGCCCTTGATTATAAGAGCACCTCGACCGTACATATGTATTTAGGCAGGCTGGAAATGCTTGGCTACATTGTCAAGGACGAGGGCAAGAGCCGCGCGTTGCGTCTGTGCGACGATACGCCCGCGGCAGACGGTGTGCCGCTCTTGGGCAGAGTCACTGCGGGACAGCCCATTCTTGCCGTGGAAAATTATGAGGGGGTCATTCCGTTCGTGCCGCACGGCGGTTATCAGAAGGACAATCTGTTTGCCTTGCGTGTCCAAGGGCAGAGCATGATCGATGCGGGTATTCTGGACGGGGACGTGGTCATCGTCAACCGCACGCCGTATGCCGATAACGGTGAGATCGTGGTGGCAATGGTGGAGGACAGCGCAACAATCAAGCGTTTCTTCAAGGAGGACGGGCACTACCGCCTGCAGCCCGAGAACAAGTCCATGCAGCCTATTATCGTCAAGCGCGTCGACGTGCTGGGCAAGGTGATTGCCGTACAGAGATATTATTGATAATAAGGAGATACTATGAGCCTTTTTAAGCGAACCTTGAAAAATGCCTTTCGCACCGTCCTGCTTGGCTGGCGGGAATATGCGGGCTTTTTCCTTGCGCTTTTGGTGGTGCAGAGCATCTTCTGGTCGCTGACCTTTTCACTTGACACCAATAATGCCATTGCAAAAGAACGCGTGACCGAGTCCTATTCCTATCACGTGGTGCTGCCCGAGCTGACGCCCACGCAAACGGCGACCTTTAAGAATATGCTCAACGGGCAAGCCGCGATAGACGATTCGTTTTACGAGGTGGAGATCCTGGAGGGCGCGGAGAGCAGCGAGGCACACGTCACCCTGAAGGGATCGGATATTTCGCGCAGTTTTTCCAAGTTCCGCGACCGCTGCATGCTGGGCAGCTGGCAGTACGAGTTTACGCCGCTGTATACCTATCAGACCGAGTACGTCACGCCGGGCGCGTGGCGTTATGCGGGCATCTGCCTTGCTATGCTGCTGCTTTGCGCTGCGGTGCTGACCGTGCTTTATATCATCCGCGTGGAAAATCACCAGTTTCAGTACGGTATTTACATGACCTGCGGTGCGGATTTTCGCATGCTGTTCCGCGTCACGTTCTGGGAGCTTGCCGCCATTGCCGTGCTGACCTTTGTGCCGGCGGGCTTGCTTTCCGCGCTGATTATGCTGCCGGTCTATCTGCCGGGCGGCGTGCTGTTCCGCTTTGGCTGGGCGGCACCCTTCAAGGTGCTTGGATTGACGGCTGCCACCGTGCTTCTGTCGGTCGTATTGCCCGTCAGATTTATGGCGCGTAAAACGCCCATGTCGCTCATCGTCTCGCGTAACAATGCGGGACTTGTCAGCTCACCGCGCCGCTCCTTCCATTTGTTCGGCAAGCGTTTTCCGCGCGATTACGAGCTTGCGGGCATGTGGCGCATGCGCAAGTATTATATCCGTCTGGTTTGTTCTGCGGTCGCGTTTGCGTCGCTCTTTATTTCGGGACTTTATATTGCGGACATGATCAAGACCAAGCAGGAGCTTGCCGTGGATGAGTTTACGCTGGCATATCAGTACCTGCCGGACGAGAGACCCAAGGACGAGGAGGGGAAGGAGATCCCCCTGTATTACGACGAGATCACGGCGAGTGTGATCAACGACGACGCACAGTTTTTGAGCGAAGCTATCCGCAATATGGACGGCGTTGCATACGTGAGTGCCGAGGAGCAGGAGAGAGCGGACAATCTGCTGGCGCATATGCTGCTCAAGAGCCAAAACGCACTTGCATACGGCGAATACGGCGTGCAGAGCGAGGGCGAGCGCGCAGGATACGAGATCGCGACGAATTCCTATAAATATACCGCTGTGGATAAGACTTGGATCGACAATGCCATCGCATCGGGGCTGTATGCCTTTGAGGGCGACCCCTACGCGGTGCTTGACAATCCTTACGCCATCATCGTCAGCGAAAAGATCCTGGGCGTGCAGCGTTTTGATTTTGCGGCGGGTGACACCGTGTATTTTGCCTCCTACGTATCGGGAAAAATTACGGATAACCGTATGTTTACGCGCCGAGATCAGATTCTTTTGCAGCAGCTTGAAAATTATACCTTTGACTACGGCACGACGGGTACCTCCACGGGTGAATACGTGGTGTGTGCCGTGATCACCGAGTCTCCCTCGGACAGTTATCTGACCGTGGGCATGCAGACCGAATCCTTCAGACGCCTGACCGCGCTGGACGGTGCACGCGACAATATGACCGTGTACTTTGAGGATGGGCTGACCTTGGCAGAGGCTGATGCGCTTTCCGAGCAGATCGTGACGCTTGCCGAGGATTTCGCTTGGAAATATCAGCGAAACGGTACCTTCTTTGACGACATGATCGCGGATGCGCGCAAGGATAATATGATCACCGCCGTGATCTCCTGCTTTATTTTGGTGGTATCGCCCTTGGTGTGGTTCTTCTCACAGCTGCTTTACTACCGCCGCAGAGAAGAGGAATTTTACATGCTGCAAGCCATGGGCGGCTTTGGTATCGAGATCCGCGGGCTGCATCTGACTGCGGGCGCGGTGCTTTCGGGTATTGCATTCATAGTCACGCTGGGCATGAGCTATGCGTTTAACTTTGTGCTGTATATCGCCATGAGCCGACTGTTGCCTGCGCTTGGTATGGCACAAGCCATCAATTATAATTATTATATGCCGCTGTGGGCACTTGCCCTGTGCGCTGCCGTATCGGTGGGCTGCGGCTTTGCATCCTGCCTGGTGCCGTACTTGCTATGGAAAAAGCGAGTTGAGGCATTAAAGGCGAAGGAAAGGGGAGGACAAGACAATGGAAGATAGAAGAGTCGTTGTGGAAACGGTTGATCTGATCCGTCAGTACAAGCAGTACGACGAGGTGGTCAACGCGGTCAATCGCGTCAATCTGCGCGTATATGAGGGCGAGTTTGTTGCCATTATCGGCTCGTCCGGATCGGGTAAGTCCACGCTGCTGCACACCATGGCAGGCTTGGACAGACCCAATGCGGGCAAGGTCATCATTCGCGGACGCGAGATTACCGCTATGGCACCCGATGAGCTGGCGCGCTTCCGCGGCAATCATATCGGTATGGTGTTCCAGAGCCATAATCTCATTCCGCAGTTCACTGCACTTGAAAATATCCTCGTGCCCACGCTGATGTGCAATAAGGATGATATATCTTATGAAGAAAATCTCAAAAAGCTGGTGGCTTCCTTGGGGCTGGGTGACCGACTGCACCATCTGCCCAGCGAGCTTTCGGGCGGTCAGATGCAGAGAGTTGCCATTGCGCGTGCGCTGATCAATCTGCCGCTGGTGGTGTTTGCCGACGAGCCCACGGGCAACCTTGACAGAGAGAATGCAGACGAGGTGCTGGATCTTTTGTTGGAGACTAAGGATCTTTTGGGGCAGACGCTGATCATGGTCACGCACGATATGGCGATCGCCGAGCGTGCCGACCGCGTATTCCGCATGGACAACGGGCAGATCATTTCCTCTAAGGTCAATAAAAAGGAGGCAAAAGAATGAATATTCAGGGCATACAAAAGCTGACGCTGCTGGATTTTCCCGACCGCACGGCTTGTACCGTGTTTACGGGCGGGTGCAATATGCGCTGTCCGTTCTGCCATAACGCGTCCTTGGTGCTGCGCCCGGGCGAGAACCCCGCGTATTTCGAGGAGGAGATCTACGCATTCCTCAAAAAGCGACAGGGGATTCTGGACGGCGTTGCCATCACGGGTGGCGAACCGCTCTTGCAGCACGGGTTGCGCGAGTTTATCCTGCAGGTGCGCGAGCTCGGCTTTGCAATCAAGCTGGATACCAACGGCTCGTATCCCGACCGACTTGCCGCTTTGCTTGACGAGGGGCTGCTTGACTACGTGGCAATGGACGTCAAAAACAGCCGCGAGAAGTACGCGCAAACGGTAGGGATCAAGGACTTTGACACCGCCCCCATTGAGCAGAGCATTGCGCTGCTGCGGTCGTCGGGCGTGCCTTTTGAGTTGCGCACCACCGTGGTAAGGGAGCTGCACAGCGCAGAGGATATTGAGGACATGGGCGTATGGCTGCAAGGGGATCACGTGCACTTCTTGCAGGGCTTTATTGACTCGGGAGATCTGATCGGTAAAGGTCTTAGCGGATATGACAAAAACCAAATGGAAGATTTGGTCAATGTGCTCAAAGCCTATATTCCGAAAGCACAGCTTCGCGGCGTTTGATGCACCAACCACAATATATAGTGTTAAAATTTGAAAAAATATCAAAATATTGTGTGCAAAGGTATTGACAAATCGAAAAACTTATAGTATACTGTAAAAGCACCACGTTCGGTGTTTTTACAGTATTTTTTATTTTTCAACATATTTCAACAAATTTCATGACAAAAGGAGAGAGCTATGTACAAGGTATTAAAAAGAGACGGCAAGGTTGTAGATTTTAATTTGAGCAAGATTTCGGACGCGATCAAGATGGCGTTCGAGGCACAGGAAAGACAGTTCCATCCCAGTGTGATCGACTTTTTGGCACTCAAGGTTACTGCAGACTTCGAGCCCAAGATCAAGGACGGTCTGATCGCGGTTGAGGACGTACAGGATAGCGTAGAAAACGTACTGGTACAGGGCGGCTACGGTGACGTGGCTAAGGCATACATTCTCTACCGCAGACAGAGAGAGAAGATGCGTAACATGAAGTCCACCATTCTGGACTACAAGGAGATCGTGGACAAGTACGTCAAGAATACCGACTGGAGAGTCAAGGAGAACTCTACCGTAACCTACTCCGTAGGCGGTCTGATCCTTTCCAACTCGGGTGCTATCACCGCAAACTACTGGCTGTCCGAGATCTATGACGACGAGATCGGTAACGCACACAGAAATGCGGATATCCACATTCACGACCTTTCCATGCTGACCGGCTATTGCGCAGGTTGGTCGCACAAGCAGCTGATCCAGGAAGGCCTTGGCGGCGTGACCGGCAAGATCACCTCCGCTCCCGCAAAGCACCTGGCAACCCTTTGCAACCAGATGGTCAACTTCCTCGGTATCATGCAGAACGAGTGGGCAGGCGCGCAGGCGTTCTCCTCGTTTGATACCTATCTCGCACCTTTCGTAAAGGCGGACAATTTGGACTACGATCAGGTCAAGAAGTGCATCGAGTCCTTTATCTACGGCGTAAACACCCCCTCCCGTTGGGGCACGCAGGCACCCTTCTCCAACATCACCCTTGACTGGACCGTTCCCGCAGACCTTGCCGAGCTCAACTGTATCGTAGGCGGCAAGGAAATGGACTTCAAGTACAAGGATTGTAAGAAGGAAATGGATATGGTCAACAAGGCGTTCATCGAGTCCATGATCGAGGGTGACGCACACGGCAGAGGCTTCCAGTATCCCATTCCTACCTATTCCATTACCTCTAACTTTGACTGGTCCGAGACCGAGAACAACAGACTCCTGTTCGAGATGACCGCAAAGTACGGCACTCCCTATTTCTCCAACTACATCAACAGCGATATGGAGCCCAGCGACGTGCGCTCCATGTGCTGCAGACTGCGTCTTGACCTGCGTGAGCTGCGCAAGAAGTCGGGCGGCTTCTTCGGCTCGGGTGAGTCCACCGGTTCTATCGGCGTTGTTACCATCAACATGCCCAGAATCGCTTATCTTGCAAAGGACGAGGAAGACTTCTATAAGCGCCTTGATCGCATCATGGACATCTCCGCAAGATCGCTCAAGATCAAGAGAACCGTCATCACCAAGCTGCTTGACGAGGGTCTGTACCCCTACACCAAGCGTTACCTTGGCACCTTTAACAATCACTTCTCCACCATTGGTCTGGTCGGCATGAACGAGGCGGGTCTCAACGCTCGCTGGATCGGCAAGGACATGACCCACACCGAGACTCAGGAATTCACCAAGCAGGTGCTGGATCACATGAGAAACCGTCTGTCCGATTACCAGGAGGAGTACGGCGACCTGTACAACCTCGAGGCAACTCCCGCAGAGTCCACCTCCTTCCGTCTTGCTAAGCATGACGTAGCACGTTATCCCGATATCAAGACTGCTACCGAAAAGGGTCAGACTCCCTATTACACCAACTCCTCTCACTTGCCCGTTGACTATACCGCGGACATCTTTGAGGCACTGGATATTCAGGACGAGCTGCAGACCCGCTACACCTCGGGTACTGTATTCCATGCATTCCTTGGCGAAAAGCTGCCCTCTTGGAAGGCTGCCGCTACGCTGGTTAAGAAGATCGCAGAGAACTACAAGCTGCCTTACTACACCATGTCTCCCACTTACTCTGTATGCCGTACCCACGGTTACATCGCAGGCGAGCAGTACACCTGCCCTGAGTGCGGTGAGGTGACCGAGGTATACAGCCGTATTACCGGTTACTACCGTCCCGTTAAGAACTGGAACGACGGTAAGAGCGCAGAGTTCCAGATGCGTAAGGAATACGACATCAAGTCCAGCATGGAAAAGTTTGATGCACGTGCTCCCAAGGAAGAGAAGGCTGTCGAGGCACAGGCTTGCACTTGCGAGTCTGACGGCGGCAAGCTGATCCTGTTTGCAACCAAGACCTGCCCCAACTGCAAGATGGCTTGCGTGTTCCTTGATAAGGCAGGACTTGCTTACGAAAAGCTGTATGCAGAGGAGAACCCCGATCTGGCAAAGGAATACGGCATCAAGCAGGCTCCCACGCTGGTAGTCGTACGCGATGACGGCAGCTTCCAGACCGTTGCAAACGTTTCCAATATCCGTAAGTTTATCGAGGAGAGCGTAAACGCTTAATTTGCTGAATCATGAAGTATGATATTATCGTAATCGGCGCAGGGCCTGCGGGAATGACCGCGGCTCTGTACGCCGCAAGAGCCGACAGACAGGTGCTGCTTTTGGAAAAGGAAAGCTTTGGCGGTCAGGTCGTGTTCTCTCCCAAAATTGAAAATTACCCCGGCTTTCTGCAAATGAGCGGCAACGACTTTGCGGATAAGCTGATCGAGCAAGTGCTGGAGCAGGGCGTGACGGTCGAGCTGGACGAGGCTGTAGAGATCCGCGATGGCGAAACCAAAACGGTCGTGTGTGCATCGGGTGCGGAATTTGAGTGCGGTGCGGTGATTATCGCA
This sequence comes from Eubacteriales bacterium, assembly GCA_045658965.1. Lineage (GTDB taxonomy): Bacteria > Bacillota > Clostridia > Oscillospirales > CAG-272 > SVQP01. Next base: position 5,359 of record JAZOVZ010000035.1, on the reverse strand, counting down.
ACCGGCTCCAAGCACCGCATGCTGGGTCTTGATAACGAGGAAAGCTTTGTCGGCAACGGCATTTCGTTCTGCGCTGTTTGTGACGGTGCGTTTTACCAAGGGCAGAGCGTAGCGGTCATCGGCGGCGGAAACTCCGCTTTGCAGGAGGCTGTTCTTCTGTCCGACCTTTGCGCCAAGGTCACCATTGTGCAAAATCTCGATTACCTGACGGGCGAGGGCAAGCTGGTTTCGCTGCTTTCTACCAGAGATAACGTGGAATACATCTACGGTGCGACCGTGGAAAAATTCCTTGGCTCAAACGAGCTGACGGGGCTGATTTTGGATCAGAAGGGCACTAAGGTGCGCCTTGACGTGGACGGCGTGTTCGTGGCGATCGGTCAAGTACCGGTCAACGATGCATTTGCACCCGTGGCAGAGCTGGACGCACGCGGCTACGTGATCGCGGGCGAGGACTGTTTGACCAAGACTCCCGGTGTGTTCGTGGCAGGGGACTGCCGCACCAAGAGCATCCGACAGATCGCCACCGCATGCGGAGACGGCGCAGTAGCCGCCATGACCGCTTGCAGATACCTCGGTGAGCAATAAGAAAAAAGGACTGACATGCGAGACTTCCTATAAGGAAGTCTCGCAGTTTTATTCGCCTTTGGCGAGTTCTATTGCTACGCAGTTGTATTCGTCTTACGACGAGTGGTATTCGCTACGCGAGCTTATGAGGCGAATAAAATATCACTGAAGCGGTAAGGCTTCAATATCACTATCGCGAAGCGATAATATCACTCCGACGAAGGCGGAATATCACTTATGCGTTCTTTTTTTGCGGCTCCTTGCTCAAAAAAAGAACGGAGAGAGATTACTCAACGTAATGCCGCAACGGTTAAATGAAATCCGCTCCGCTGAGCGGATGAAATCCACGTGCGTGGATGAAATCGCTACGCGATGAAATCCGCCTATGGCGGAACAAAAGAAAAAGGACCGACTTTACGTCAGTCCTTTTCCTTTTGCGGTTTGCCTGTCAAGAGGCTGTCTATGCTTGTGCCCAGTACGTCGGCAAGATCGTCCAACCATACCGGATTGGGAAAAGCCAAGCCACGCTCCCATTTGGAGACGGCTTGGGGGGATACCCCCATCCTTTGTGCAAGCATTTCTTGAGTCAGCCCCTGATCCCGACGCAGCTGCGCAATGCGTGCGCCGAGCTGTTCCAGCACGATCATCGGTATCCATCTCCTTTTCATTGGGGGTGCAGATACCCTTTGGGGCAAGCCCTATTTGAGCCTGCCCCGCGGGGGATGGATGTGTCATGATCCGAGCAAAGAAGAGTGGGAGCTCTTCGATCAGCGGATTAGTCGCGCCAACCCGAAAGGCGCGAGTCACAGCATCCGAATTTGTTCGAGTTAGTCATAACCCCGCCTCCTTTCCTTTCACCGCAGTTTTGCTGCGATTTGAATTTCACGCTCCCGCGTGATGACCCTATTATAGCAGAGGTTCTGTGATTTGTCAATCAACCCGTGGTTTATTATCCGCCACCGGCGGATTTCATTTGTTCCGTTGGGGGATTATGTGAGAAACCCGTTTCCGTTCTTTTTTTGAGCAAGGAGCCGCAAAAAGAAGAACGTATTTGCTTCGCAAATTAAAAACGGCGTTTAAGAGATTTCGTGCCTGCGGGCACGACGAGGGCTGCGCGCCCTCGACCTGCGCCGCCTTTTGAAAAAGGCGGGCGAAAACTTTCATGAGCGTGTCGTCCGAGTTGTGGAGGCGGAGAGCAGGGGGGTGACCGTTTTTGTTTTCCTGTTTCCAAAAATCGCCCTCATCATTTCGTATTCGTCCGTACCGATGCAACGGGTGATGCACAAGAGCCCCAGATAGAGCAGCGTGGTCAGCGTGATCTGCAGTACCAGCGTGCCTGCCGTGGGTTGCAGCGAGAGGGCGGTGCTGAGCAAATGCACGCATGCAGTAGCCCCCGTAATGCACAAAATCGGCCCGAATACGTGCCCAAACATACGCAATTTCGGCTTGACGACAGCAATCATGCGCGCCAAGGAGAGTGTTGTATTGAGTATTTCGGTAAAATAGATCGTGAAAATATAGCCCCCAACACCGAATTTCGGCACTAAAATGATCACCAAGATCACCGAGGTCAGCGCGTCGATGATATTGACGTTCATGGAATACACCTGCTGTCCCATGCCCTTGAGTACCGCATCCACCGCGCTGTCAATATACATCACGGGAATGAGCGGTGCGAGTGCCGCGATCATGCTGCCAGCTTGCAAGGAATCGTAGATCACAAGCCCCAGCCCGTGCGAAAAGCACAGCATAACCCCCGCCACGCCTACCGAAAACATCATGGAAATGCCGAAAATGCGCCTTGCAACGCGCCGCACGCGCTCCATCTGATCCTGCACCTTTGCTTCAGCCACCTCGGGGATCAAAAGCCCCGCAAAGGACGAAATAAACGCGGAGGGGAACAGTACGACGGGCAAAACCATGCTGTGCAGCACGCCGTAGGATGCAAGTGCGCTCTCCCACGATGCACCGCTGCGCGCAAGCCCGCGCGGGATCAGGATATGCTGCAGCGTGATCAGCCCCGAGCGCGCGTACGAGCTGAACGCGACGGGCAGGGTAATGCCTAAAATTTCACCCGTCACACCGCTCTGCCTGCTTTTTTGCGCGGTTCTTAGGTGCTTTTGGTCGGTCAGATACAAAAATACCGAGAGAATCAGCTCAAACAATTGCGTCAGCAACGTACCCAGCACCAAAGCAAGGCAGGCGTACGCCACGCCCTCGGGTAAAAGCAGAGCAAGAAAGAATGCCGTGCCGAAGATACGCAGAAATTGCGAGGAGAGCTGTACCGCGGCGTTTTTCCACACGCGCCGTACTGCGGTGAAATAGCCGTTGAGACAAGAGCAGATCGCCACCGCGGGCAAGGACAGGGCAAGGACGCGCAAGGGCAGTACCGTGCGCGCGTCTTTTAGCCAATGCGTGCCCGCAAAGGGCGCACCGAAAAACAGTAACGCGCCCGAAAGCGTGCCGAAAAACAGGCTGATGCCGAGTGCCCGCGCGGCATACTTGTGCGCAAGTGCCTTATCACCCTTGCCCAGCGCGTCGGCAACCGTGCGTGTCGTGCCCAAATGAATGCCCGAGCAGGCAAGCGTGACCGCAAAGCCGTACACGCCCGAAAGCAGGGAATAAAGCCCCATCGCCTGCGCGCCCGCCTTACCCGCCACGTAGGCGTTAAAGCCTACCCCGATGGCACGCATGAGCAGCGTCACGCCCACCATTAACAGCGAGTTATAAAAAAATCTTCCCGTTCTGCTCACCTTGCCCTGCATCTTTGCCCCCTTGACGTAGCACTATTCCACTATATGAAATAAAAAAGGCTTGTATGACCTTGCATACGGGCTTGAAGTGTGATATAATACACGTAAGAGGTGATGAATATGGAAAAATATCACGTTTTATGCGGTGTTGACCGCCGTGACGCGCTGGCAGAAGCCGTCAATGGCAAAAAGGTTGCGCTGCTGACAGCGGCATCGGGAGTGGATAAGCAGGCTGTACCCACCTGGCGCATCCTGCGCGATATGGGTGTGCTGCGTGCGCTGTTTGCACCAGAGCACGGCATTTGCTCCAATTTGCAGGACGGCAGATACCAGGACGAGCAGGACAAGCCCGACCCTTTGTTTGGCGTTTGCGTGTATAATCTGAACTCCAAGGGGCATCCGCGCCTTGACGAGATCCTTGCGAGTGTGGATGCGGTGGTATACGATATTCAGGACGTAGGCGCGCGTTACTATACCTATCTTTGTAACCTGACGCAGGTTATGCGCGCAGCGGCACGCGTACATATCCGGGTCATTGTGCTGGACAGACCCAATCCCATTGGCGGTACCAAGATCGAGGGAGAGATTCTGGACGAGCGTTTTTCCTCGTTTATCGGGGAGTTTGCGATCCCGACGCGTTACGGCATGACCGTGGGCGAATACGCTCGCTACGTCAATGCAGAGAAGGGCATCGGATGTGAGCTGCAGGTCATCAAATGCGTGGGCTGGAAGCGGCACATGTACGCGGATCAGACGGATATGCTGTTTGTCAACCCCTCGCCCAATATTCCGTCGGTGGGCTGTGCCATCAATTATATTGCCACGGGCATTTACGAGGCGACCAATATTTCCGAGGGGCGCGGCACGACAAGACCGTTTGATATCGTCGGCGCACCCTTTGTGGACGCTTTTGCACTTGCGGAGCATATGAACGCATTGCAGCTTGGCGGTGTCCTGTTCCGCGCGGCGCACTTTACGCCCGCGTTTAATAAGCACGCAGGGGCAATTTGCGGCGGCGTGGAGCTGCACGTCATTGACCGCGATGCCTATTCGCCGTTTGCCACGCTTTTGTATCTGTACGACGCTATGCGCAAGTATCCGGAGTTCGAGTCAAATCCTGCAGGTCTGCGCCTGCGCTTTGGCACCGAGCTGCTCTCGGGTGACTTTGACCCCGCCGTAGCGCTTGCCGAGGCAAACGCAAGATGTGAGCAATTCCGCAAGACCATTCAGCCGTATTTGCTGTATGAATAAATAAAAAGCAGCCCGATGAGGCTGCGGAATAAGCGGAGAAAAATGAAAGCAGAAGTCTTTGATAGGCTTCTGCTTTTTGCCCTATATGGAAGCATCCGCCCGTGTCATCCTGAGCGAAGCGAATATTTCACTGCGGAGCAGTGAAATGAAGCGAAGTCGAACTGCGCAGCAGCACCGAGAAAAGCGGATTGACCGCTTTTCGAAAGGTGGGATCTACGGGCGGAAAGCATACCCCTCGTAGATCCTCAAAACGCGTACCGCGTTTTGACTTTCAAAAATCAGCAATTTGTTGCAGATTTTTGAAAGTTCGGCTTCGAAAACATCCACTCGGGATGTTTTCTCCGCTCAGGATGACACGAGGGGGGCTCGCTCATTATCCGCTAATTATGCAGCCCGATAGTCCTGCCTTTTGTATTTTACTCTTTGTCAAGCCGCTCTAAAAAATCCTCGGCGTGCATGACTTCAAAATGCTCAAACTTGCTGCCGCTGATCAAATGCTCGCATCTTGCGTGCGAATAGGTGAATGCGGGGGGCTTAGGCCAGATCAGCAGAATTTGCTTGACGCTATCATCGCGGGGCGGCAGCTCCAGCTCTGCGCGCTGAATAACCAGCTCGCGACGCGCGTCAAACTCGGTCTCAGCAGTTTCGGTGTTTTTATGTACCTTGTAAAACCACTTGTTAAAATGGCGCGCCTCGACATAATAGTGCTCTTTGGTCTTCTCAATATTCCAGCGACCGTGCGTGGAAATAAAGGAAAGCAGCGTGACGCGATAGGTGTCTGTGGGCGTGAT
>JAZOVZ010000034.1:0-42911 GCA_045658965.1 Eubacteriales bacterium | reverse complement strand
TTAAAAAATAATAATACCTTCCAAAGGTGCATATTATGATCTGCAAACTATGTAAAAAAGTGATAGAGGATGACTCGGTGTTCTGTCGGTTCTGCGGGAAGAAGCAGCTCTCAACACCGTCAAAAAAATCCATGAAACGCGCCAATGGTACCGGGAACGTAACAAAGCATGAGGGTAGAAGAAAGCCTTGGGCTGCGAGAATTACGATAGACGGGAAACGGATGTGTCTTGGTTACTATTCAACCAAGACAGAAGCTCTTTTACAATTAGAGAACGCCAAGCAAAATGGAAGATCCTCATACTTTGAATATACCGTCCGACAGATATATGAAACCGTGATCGAGCAAAAACGGGAAACACTCACCAAAAGCGGGCTTACCAATTACGTGAGCGGTTTCAAATACCTTGAGCCATATGCAGATATGAAAATGAGAGATTTCAAGACCTTGCATATCCAAGATGCGATTAATAAGGCGGCAAGCGAGGGAATTGGCTTCGCAACGTGGAAGAAGATCCAAAACATCGCATCGCTCATGTGTCAGCTTGCAATGGCAAATGACTTGATCGACAAAAACTATGCGCAGCTCGTTACATTCCCGAAACATGAAAAGACAGAAAAGTCCTCCTTCAGTAAGGAGCAGCTCAATGATCTGTGGGAGATCTTTGAATACAAGCATGAGCATGAGGTATGCTCCATACTTCTCCTGTGCTACACGGGTCTTCGACTCAATGAATTCCTGAGCATGAGAAAAGACCAAGTGGACAGGGAGCAGATGGTACTGTTCTCGGAGGGAAGCAAAACCGAAGCGGGAAAGAACAGGATCGTAGCCATGCCGGACGAGATCTCTGCGGTTTTGGATGTGCTGCTTGCTTTGCCGGGTGAGCATCTGTATCCCTCTCCCACGGGCAAGAAATACGATGCCAAGAATTACAGAGACCGTGTGTTCTATCCCACGCTTAACAAGTACGGATTGAATCCAAACAACGATATTACACCGCACTCATGCAGACATACCTTTGCGCTTCTCTGCGTGGAAGCGGATGTGGCACAGAAGGCAACAATGGATACGCTCGGTCACAGCAAATATTCCACCTCTGCGGACATCTATGCAAACGCCACCAAGAAGGATATTGATTTCTTGAGATCGGAGATCAACAAGATATCGATTAGGTAGAAAAAACTGAAGCCAATTTTGAAGCCAATTGAAAAGTGTTGCAAGGTTTTTGCAGGTGTTTGGGGTCAAAACCGAACACACAAAAGAACGGATAATAAGCAACAAAAAACCCCCGAAAGCCTTGATTTACAAGGGATTCGGGGGATTTTCTTTGGAGCTGGTAATCAGAATCGAACTGATGACCTCGTCATTACCAAGGTTGCTGTTTTTTCTGTAAAAGCATTATATAATAATGCTTTTACAGAATCTCGAAGCCAAAACGAAGCCAACCGTCACGAATTCTTGATCTGTTTGATGCATTGCTGGATGGCTCTTCTGTCTTCCTCGTTCTCTGTCATTGCGAGGATGTCTTCCATCTTCCCGATCATGTGATCTCTTGTGCCACCGCCCCTTGAATATCTTCCTCTGTTAGAGGAGCCGCCATCGTCATAGGAACTGCCTCCGTCATACGAAGCACCATCATTGCGGCTGTAGCCTTCGCGGGAATAGCCGCCTCGACTATACCGTCCCATTCTGTCACGTCTGCCGCTCCTGTAGGATCCGCCGGATTCAAAGGATTCATCGTAATCCTCGCTGAACTCATCGTACATCTGAATTTTGTCGATGTTTTTGATGGTATCGGTGAGCATATGGATTGTCTGCAGCTCGCTGGAGGGAATTCTGCCGCCGGACATGTTCTTGATCTTCTCCTCATATTCTCGGAGATCCTCCATGAGTTTTTCCTTGATCTTATGCATGTGCTTTCTCCTTTCTATGCTACACGTTCAATGATGATGTTTGCGTTCTGAACATCAATTGCCGTTGTCGCACTGGTATTTTTGATCGTGATCGTCACACAGCATCCGCATGGCAATTCAACGAACGTGGCGATGGATACGTTGAAAAACGCGCCAATGGCGGTGGGAGTGACAATGGCGGTTGCATTGCCGATCTCCTCGCCATTAATGGTAAGAGCCACGGAAATAGGTTCTACCGTTCCTCCGGTTGCAATGGCGATATTTCCAACAAACTGCACCTTGTACGCCGCCTTGCATTGGTTGGTAACGCCCTTCAGGTAAAATACGCCTGAATTGTCTCTGTGGAGAACGTATCCCTTTTTGCAACACCGAGATCCATTCTCAAACAGGATGTTGTTGTCTGCCTCTACGGTCTGAAGAGGCACGTTACTGTATTCTGCCATATTCTTTTTCCTTTCTGTAAACACAAACGGTGGGACATTTTGCCCCACCGTTCTTATCAATATCTCTTCATTGGAGAGACCATCTTGCAGGGCAAGAAGCTGATGATTCAGTTAGAATCCGCCGCAACCATTGTTGAAATTGGGCTGGTAGCAGCAGTTGGGATTGGGAACCACGTAAGCAGGGACAGGACAATCCCGACCAAGGCGGCGAATCAGCTCTGCCGTCTGTGCTTCCTGATTTGCCGTGATGAATGCATTCTGTGCGCTCTGCGATGCTTGGAATTTCAAGCTTTGGTTCTCGGCGGTCAGCGTTGCGATCTTATCCTGAGTCAGGAAATCGAGGATGGCGCGGCTGTTCGCGTTTGCGTTGTCGATGATATCTCTTGTGTTGTTGTACATGGCGTGACGAGTCTCGCAAGCCTCGTTTCCGATTGTGTACTTAACATCTGCAATTGCCTGCTTGGTGGAGCAGCAACAATCGGAGATCTGATGAGACAGATCGCAAAGACCGCGATCAACGCCTGCAAAGCCCTGAGAAATGGTGTTGTTCAGCGCATAGGAAGCATCCGCGAGTCCATATGTCTGTTGATCCAGCTTACTGATCAAGGTCTGCTGATCAACAGCCGCTCGGACATCAGCCTGCGTTGCGCAAGGGGATCCACCATTGCCACCGCCATAGCTATTGCCAAAGCCTCCTCTGCCGCCCCAGCCGAAGAGCAGAAGGATGATAATCCACCATGCTCCATCTCCGCCGAAGCCAAATCCGTTGTTGCGATCATTGCCACATACAGCGGCAAGATCAGCGGGTGTCAATTCATTCATTTTTTGTTTCCTTTCTTTATTTATTTGCAAAATCGGTGCGCGCTTCCGATTAAAGCCTATCCTCTCATTGCAGAAAGCACCTGATTTGCCATCTGCGAAAGCTGGTTAAACTGTTGCTGACTCATTTCGCCGGAATTCAGCAAACGCTGTACCTCCGCGCGGGGATCTCCTCGGAAGGTTCTTTGTACCTCCTTGACCTGCGCAATTAAGTCGGAAAGACCGCCGTCATTCCTTCTCTGTCCGTAGCTGTTATACATAAAGTTTGCCATTTTACCCCTCCTTCTTTCCCTCAAGGACCGCAAGGCGTTCCTCCAATGCGCGGAATGCTTCCATGCTTACATACTCAACTCCGGGTGTGGTATCCTTGCGGCTGGGCGCCGTCCTTTCCACGTAGTCGAGGATCCGCATAGAGGGAATTCCTTGTATATTCGATTTGATGTAAATGGTGTGCTGATCCTTATCCCAAAGCACCACCGTGTTGTTAGGTGCCACAGGGAAGCTCTGTGCTTCCACCTCGCCAAGGACGAAAATCATGTCATTGGTGGGCTGGTTCTGCATCTGCATCTGCGGAGGCATCTGATACTGTCCTTTATACTGCGACAGCACATCGTTCATTGCTCCCGAATAATATCCGGGATGTGGGTATCCGTAAGCCATTGTCAATCATCCTTTCTTTTCCAAAAATAAATCGGTAATTCATCCCCGCTGTCCCACGCATCATAATAAAATCCGTCCTTCACGCACACAACATGACCATCTACAGCGACTATATATATTCCATTTGGATGCTCTCGGCAAAAGTCCTTTAGCGTGTAGCAGCTTGGACAATCATCGGGAACGATTTCACGCTTGAATCCCTTTTTCTTCAAGAAGGAACCCCACACGCGGTTGGCAGACGGCATATCCGAGAGAAGATATCCCTCAAGCGCAAGCTCGGCATATGTCTGATACCAATCCTGATCAAGAGCCAAAGAGATCGCACGAATTGTACAATCACCAACGCGCCTTCCTTCGGGATTCGGATTGAAATTTTTAAACATCTGCTCACCTCTTTTTCGCTTATATTATACAAAAAGAGAGTGATTTTCTCCATAAAGAAAATCACTCTCTTTTATATATCTTTTTTATGCTTTTTAAGAAATGTGTTTAAAAAGCTGCTTTTTTGCCAAATCTACTCTTTTTTGGCACTGAACTGTAGACAAATCGAATTCTTCAGCGAGAGGCTCAAGGTGGATTCCATCTAACAAGTATCGGATCAGCATCTTTCTGTCGATCTCATTATGAACCCACTCTCGGATTAAGCTCTCCCACTCACTGCGGCTCTTTTCGTTAACGATGTTGCTATACCTTTTCATTTTTTTAACAAAATACATGCCACTATAACAAGCCAAACTGCATTCGTTAACATGAGAGCCATCACAATTCGACTTTTTATCTTCGACACCCTATACATCAGATACTCATGATCGACAAAGGGTATCTTATATACAAATTCGCTTTTGTGTGTTTCGTTTAACTTGTCCGGCATATGAATTGCTCCTTGTCTTTAAGATTTAATTGTATTTTGTGTAATTTGCTCGGCTTCGATCTCGCCTGTAAACTGCTCGATGTTTCCGTACTTGTCACCGTGTTTCGTGTATATCTTTTTGTCAAGATATTCCAAATAGGCATATTCATACATTACCTTTGCTTCAATGTGCCTCACTTCAACGGTGTTGTATGCCGCAGCTCCCTGCGAATACCCCTTATACATGCGCATGAGAAGCACGATGATCTTGAGCAGCGTGTATATGACTCTACCGAAGGAAAGATCTCTTGTAAGAGCGAAAGACGGTACAACAGTAATTGCCGCCGTCAAAACGGAAATGACAATATGCTTGGTGGATTTTGACTTGCGATCTATGTACTCATCCGCGCTCTCAGGAACGCCACCTCGATCTTCCAATCTTCGCCCGTCCGTCAAGATCACTTCGGGAGTCAGCTCGATTGGCTTCATCTCGTTGATGGCGTGGATTTTAGCCGCTTTGATAGGAGGCAAGATCTTTGTCAGCTCCTCAAGCGATTTTCCCTTGTACTTCTGCTCATACTCTTTTACGGAAATACCTACGCTACGGCATTTTGTCCGAACCGCCGTAGAATATTCCACGTCAATCTGCCAATAGCAGAAGGGTACCATCAGAGATGTTCCGATCTTTTTTATCTTATCCGTAAGGCTCAGGTACTCATCGTGGAGGCGTATATAATCATCGTCCAGCTTACCGCCTTCTACTCCGATCTGCATGGCACTATTCTCTGCGATAATAAACAGCACAACGGTGACAAGCGCATCTGAGAAGAGAGACCATCCGATTTTAGGAAGACCGCTGTCTGTCCATATGAAACCGATCAAGAGCATGGGGATCATAATGCAGATATACGATGTCAGATTGGCACCGATTATCTTGGCATAATACTTCGACTTCTTGTTATGGTCCTTCTGCTTTTCAACAAGGCGATCAATGCGGCTGTTTTCTTCCATGATCTTAGGCTCGTCACTCATCTGTCTTCTCCTTATCCTCTTCCTCTGCCTCAAGCATCATCTTTTCCGCGATATTGGTACCCGTACCGATACCGCTTCCAACGATACCCGCCACGCAAATGGTTATAAGATCGGGTATAAACGCCGAGAAAGCTTGCAGGGCAAGAAGCACCACAAAGATGACAGCCCACATGGTGAGAGGAGGTGCCGTCTTCATCCCCGTTTTTTCCTTGAGATAATTCAAAATGGTTTTGCGGAACGTGACTCCGGCAACGATCAATGCCATAATAGCACCGATACCAAGCGTTTTCCCCGTTCCGTTCTCCACCTTCCACACGGGAAATTTCTCAAGGATTGCCCAAGCGGGCAATCCTATCGATGCGGTGAGTCCTCCGATTTTAAGAAGGGATATCTTCAGCTTTTTCTTCGTTTTCGCTTCCATCGCTATCCTCCAGCTCGGATTCAATCAAAGCCTTTGCTCTTGTATATCTGCCGTAAATGGCATCCTTTTTGATTTGGGGAATGTTGGAAAGCTGAAGCAGCTCGTTAAGGGCATCGGCAAGAAGAGTCTCTGCGCGGCTGTTTATCTCCAGCTTGATGCGATATTCGTGGAGAAGCTTCTCATATTCTGCGTTTCTCTGCTCCAGCTCTGCCGCCTGCGCTTTCATCAACGCAGCTGCCTCCTCGATGGTTTTGGTGTAGGAATTGACATCCTCTCTTACCTCCTCCATCGTATGGTTGCAAGCTCGCACAGCATCCGTACCCTTTTCAGAAATCAGTATAGCATTATTATTCATGGTAGCAGAGGATTTGCGCAAGCCCTTATAGCGAACGTATTCAACAAAGATGTAAAATACAAGAACAACGGCAAACACGATCCACGCAATCTCGGTCAAATGGTTCATGGTAAAAATTTTTACCTTATCCCACGTGGTATCTTTCTCCGTCTCAATACCTTCCATTCCGGCAATGATCAGATCCTTAATCTTATCGACACCTTCGGGAGACATGCCATCCAGCATTTCTATAAACGATTGCTTATCAGCCTCTTGGATATCTTCCTCATCGGGAACGGTGTCAGACAATACTGTCTCCTCTTCTACCGCAACGGTTTCTTCAACGGTCTCTACAACAGTATCCTCGGCAAATGCCGGGAGAGTCATGGAGAAGAGAAGAACGGCAACAAGCAAAGCTGCAAAAAATTTTTTCATCATTATTCCTCCGTAAGGAAGCCAATGGAATCATATGTCACATCAGCTTTTATTTTTTGAAGTTGGTCACGAAGATCCTCGACAAAGTTTTCAAGGTTATCTACGCGAACCATCAGGTCCAGCGTGTTTCTGTCGGGTACGTTACAAGGGTAGATGTTACCGCCCGATATGCGGATGGTACCGCATTCGTATTTTACGCCATCGCTGGTAACGAATGACATCGGGTAGAGTCCAGCCTCCAACGCCACGGTAACGCCATCCTTGCCATGTTTGTACGTTTTCTTGCCGATCTTCAATACGCCTTTGAAGTATGGCTCTGTGTCAATATGCCACGCTGGCCCATCATCACGAAGCATTCCTGTATGGTTACGAAACAGGTGCAGAATCATCCTGTATCACCTCCCCGAACATTTCTTTCACCTCTCGTTTACAAGCTTCAACGTATTCATTGTACGCGGCAAACTCTTCGGGCTTGCTGTCACGTTGCCGAAGCAGAGAAAGCTCCTGATCTGCCCGGTATCTCAAACGAATTCTGCGGAGGATCTCGTTTTCATAAAAGAAATTGTATGACGTTTCATCAAATTCTCTGTTCTTTTTCGCAAGGTCTACTTTGCTCATATTATCCCTCCTTCAGCATATAGGTGATCTCACTCTTTACAGGGATGCACTTCTCGTTTATAAAGGTTATCGATCCGTTTGGCGCCATGTTGAAAAAGCTATCGTCAAAGAGCCACGTGACATCCTCTTCAATCGGTACGGCACTTGATATCCAAGCTCCGTCTGAATAATATCCTCGCGTAACGTACACACCACGCTCAAGATCGATGTAGTTTACCTCGGACACATCATAAGGATTGCATTCACCATATCCCATATAATGTGCAATGTCTTCCATCGTGTAATACGTCTCATAGAACGATGCATATGGGAGAGCAACGCTTCCAATGTTCAGCATTGTGTCCTTAATCATGCCCGTGGGGAAGTCAAATCGAAGATATGCCGCATTGCTCGGTGCAAAAATAGGCTTGTTTACAGAGACACCATTTGCCGATATGAAATTCTTGTCGGTATCATACCAAGCATAGTAAGATGGTTCATACGTGCCGGAAATACTGTAATATTTGCCTTGTGTCACAAGGATATAATCGGAGATACTATGATCGGCATCTCCATACGCGCCGCCCGTTGACGTTGCAATCCTTGCATTTTTGTGGATTCCATCCGATGACGGATTGAACAGATTTGCACCGCTAATTCGGATGGCTGTCACCTTGGCAAAGTGAATTTCTCCGTCAATTACGTTGTAGTTTCCGTAGATCTTCTTGATCTCCGCATACGGAAGTGTGTTGCTCGGAATCTCTTTTATGAATTGGGTACCGTTATCCTCTACGAACGGATAAGGTGATGTTATCCTCTCAAGCTGATCCACTCTATAGTCCAGCTCTGCAGCACTTATGGCTACTTCGTCAATCTTATACTCCTGTGCCTTTACGGCATTGTCGATCTCGCTTGGAAAATTCTTGTTAAATCCAGCAGCAACAAGCTTTTGACGATCATTATTCCAAGAAAGCACCTCCCCGTCAGATATCCCTTCAGGGTCTTCCACGATGGCAATCGTGTCTTCTTGCAGAACGATTCCGGCGGCATGTACGTTACCACCGATATAGGCTTCGCCTTCGTGATTCCATTCCCCTGACGTGGAAGGATTTTCCGATTCTGCCTTCTTCCTTTGGATCTCGTTAATAGCTCCCGTTACCGTTGTCGCGTAAAGATCGGGAAATTCCCTTGCTTCTTCGGGCGAATTCAGGTAGGCGTTAATCTCATTGGTGGCATCGACAAATGCAGAGAAAGAAGCCTTTGCTTCATCGCTATCCATAATTCCGTTATGAGGATTTTCTCGCACCTGAAACGCCAGCTGCGGAGAGAACAGAATGTTTCCATCAAGACCGAATATCTGAAATGTTGCCTCATGTCTTCCTGCGGCAAGAGCTACGCTGCTACCAATGTCATAGACAAGACAGTTAGGATATGCGCTCTCTTCCGCATACGTATATACGCTTTCAAGGATGTTGTTTTCAGACAGGATCGCAATCGTATGCTGACGGTTGTCGATTTTTACAGGGTCTGCTCCGTTACGCAAATGCACGATAAGTCGGTGAACGCCTTTGTCATACTGCGTAATGGGGACGGTTACCTGAACGCCCTGTCTTGATACATCCAGCGTGACCTCATGAATTATTTTCATGATCTCCTCCTTTGTGGTTTGTTGCTTTTATTATATTTGCTTGGGATGGGTAAGTGGAACCCACCCCAAGCGATTTTTATTGAAGCTCGATGACCATGTCTTTATCGATCAAGCCCACAACGCTGTTCCAAAGAGATACTACTTCTCGGATCAGGTTGGAAATCGGCAAGCCGGAAATCTGCGAAACTGCCTTGAGCAAAGCATACGTGGATTGCATGAAAGAGTCCGAATTCACGCCCTTTTCAAACATCTTGAAGATCTTGTTTGATGCGGTGATGACGGAGGACACAAATGCCGTATCCATTCTGCCGGACGTGTACGTTGGGAATTCCGTTCCTGCGATCTTGTTGATAAGATTGTTCAGAATAGGTTCAAGCTCCTTGACGAATACGATAGATCCCATAGGATTCAGCTCACCAAGGGCATTGTACATCAAATTCTTCAAGTATTTTTCGCCCAAATTCTTCTCTTCATCGTCATCTCGCAAGGCATCCGAGATGGAACCGACCACCGCTTGCATGACCGCGCCAATGGCAAATACGGAGACGGATTTGCAGAATCCCTTGAGAGCCTTCTTCTGCGCATGAGCATCTCCTCTCTTTTTTGCATCCAAAGCGATCTGAGCATTGGATACCACATTGTTATAGCTCAACGTAGGCTCGCTCATGAAGGAGGACAGCACCTGAACAAGACCGCCCTTGGATCTCATGACCTGCGACTTGGTTACCACGCTATCGATCACCTGAGTCTTCAGGATCACCTCGGTAAGTCTCTTGGCTACATGCTCGTTAAACTCTTTGCTTCCGGGTGCAAGGTCAGGGCGTTTGCGCTTTGTTTCTCTCTCCAAAGCATTCCAAAGGTTTCCAATGGTATATTTGTCGCCCATTTCTGCAAGCATCATAGACCAATCCACCACGGTGTCTCTTACGCTGTTTTCTCCCGTGATCTTCTTGGCGAGAGGATCGCTGATATCCACTTGGAAATATCCGAGATCCTTCCACTTGACAAGACCGCACCACTCAAGGGCAAGGAGGTACCCTCTCTTGTTTTCCTTGGTATTGAAAATGCTCAAAACGTGTGACAGATCCCGTACATCCATTGCGTTTGCGGCGCGGATGTATGACGTACCCTGAAGCAATGCCACGCGAAGGTTGGCTGCTACCGCCGCGACCTTGTAATTGCTGATCATCCTCCGAGCCAAGCCTTCTCCTCGACCTGTCTGTTGCGCTCCGTTCAGGTCCTTGAGAAGATTGGTGAGATAATTCCACGCCGCTTCTCCGTAGGCATCCGTCATGTAGTCCTTCAGAGCCACCTCTGTCTTTCCTCCGGGAAGCTCCACGCTTGAGGTGTCTACGTTGTATTCGTAGTCTCTCCACTTCAGGATGTCCAACAGAGGGAGAGCAAAGGAGCGATAAGTTGCCATGTCAACCATATGATCGGAGAACACATCGAACAGATCCTTTATTACTGCGCGGTTGTTTGCATCCTTCTTCAGCGAGTGAGTAAATGACTTGTTGAGAAGGGAGTAAAGGTCCATTCTTGTTGTGCTTTTTTTCGTTTCCTGCTCGCTGTCTGTTGCTTTCACCGTGTAGATCGGAACGTAATTCCTTTCCGTAAAGCTATGGATGCCAAAACGCCGCATAGATACGTAATTTCCCCATTCCGAACCAACGGTAGACATGTATTTCTGAAGCGCATCTGCTACCTCTTTTTGCCTGTCATTGAGCAAAGAGACAATGGAATCCACCTCGTCCTCGGTGATATTGAATCCTCTTGCCGTGTTTTTCATGGGACCATTCTTTTTCTCCTTGATTTGATCGATCAAGGATTTGTCCTGATCCTCCACAACAATTCCGGCACCGTGGATGTGAGAATAGCTCTGTTCTCTCTTCTGCATGGCGTACAGATACATGATCTGCGGGATTGAGATATACACGTCTTTCCCCTGAACCGTAAGATGACGGATATCCTTTCTCCACGCCTGCACCTCTTTCTCGCTAAACATCTTTTTGGAATCCTTGAGAAGCTGGTCCGCAAGCCTTGCCATCATGTTCTGTCCGTCTACAATGGATTCAAACATGGAATACGCAGCCTCTCCCATTCTTTCAAAGAAGAATACGGGAGTGATGTTGTCATAATTCAGAAAGTCGGATGCGGCGTTACTCTTTCCGTGGATACCACCCTTTTCCGATTGTTCACCGAATGCCAAGATACTGTCTTCAGCGGCTGCCTTGGCATTGGCAAAGCGGGCGTTTACGATCAAGGCGTTCATCTGATTTACGGATTTTTTCAGGATGATCAGCATCCTGTTCAGATCCTTCAGCTCCTCGGAGGTCATAGCCTCCAAGGTGAAGCCTCCCATATCGGTGCTGTGCGTGGCAATGTCTCGGACGGTCTTGACCAGCGCATCGAACTCCTCCATAAATTCGGGAGGAAGGTTCAGCTCCGAGTGGAATTCTTTCCCTTCAAGGGCTTCCTTCACTCTCTCCATCTTCTCGTCCAAACGGATTTCTTTTTTTGTCTTTGCGCCACCTTCGGTAGAACGCTTGGAGGCAAAGTTAAGGCTGTCCAAGAAATCCGCTATAGGCTCCTTGATGGCATCGGGAATATGCTCCTTCTGCGAATTCTTCTCCAAGAGATCCATCATATCCTTCGCTCTCTCTTGGACCCTGTTGATGTACTTTCGCTTGGCAATGTTTTCGGTGCGTTCCTTGCTCTTTTCCCGCGCCTTTTCGTTGGCTTCCTTCCTTGCCTTCGCCGCAACAAGCGTAGTCTTTCGTTTGATGACCTTGTTAAGCTCCTTCGCCTCCATCTCAAACATGCGGCGTTGAAGCTCGTTAACGTCCTTCTCCAAGATATCCCGCTTGCTGGTCAATTCGTACATCCTTGTTCCTTTTCCGCTTTGCTTGCGTTCGGATTTCAAGGTGAGGATCTCATCGTCAAGATCTGCGATTTTCTCAAGATTGACTTCCCGGTCATCCATCAGCTTCTTGTATTTTTTCAATTCTCTCTTGTGATCGGCATAGCCAACCAAATCGGGATCCTCTTCAAAGATCGCCTGAAGTACCTCGTTGGCTTCGGGAGTCTGCTTGCGGAGACGGTTTTTAATATTTTTTTCGTTTCCTCTTGACAAATCCGTTTTTTGTGGTATAATGTCCTTAGAAACACCTTCATTCTGCACTTGCTTTTTAGCAAGCATGGATTCTCTTTTTGAGAGTTCAACAGATACGAAGGTGTTTTCTCTTATTGATACCACATCATAAAGATACTTTTTGCCATCAGAAGAATTTATAATGACAAGTGTTGCGTTAAATGCTTTTGCTTTTTCAAAAGTTCCAAGTTTGTAAACAGGAAATGCAAACGTTGTTTTGTATTTGTATACGCCGTAACGTGCATCTTTTTTTCCGCTGCCCTTGTCTTTTGTCCATCTTCTTTTTGTTGCTATTTCAATCATTTCTCCAAGATTAGAAACAGCTCTGTTTTTAGCATGGATCAAAGAAGGAATACGCAAAATCTTTTGCGTGTATTTGGATTGAGTATACTCTCCAGGAAGATCTTTCCCCAAATACACTTTTTGTCCGCTTTGAATAATGGTATACACTTCTCCGATATGAGATGCAAGATAATTGGCAACAGCTTGATACGTGGGAATGTTTTTATCAAGAATGACTTTATCCTCAATCCAAACCACATCGTCTTTCCCTACTTTTCTAATGCGATACTTATCCCCTTGATATCCTCTTTTTCTCACGATATCCAAGATCTCCTCGCGCAGGGAGGTACCGTCCAGCTCTGCCCGGAAGTCATCGGATACCTTCTGTTCAGCCTTCAGCGCACGGACAAGCACATCCTTGTAGTCATCGGGTAATGCACCTTCGCCAAAGTAAACTGCATTTTGCGGAGCATGCTCTCCCGTAAGGGTGTTGTAGCAATCGAAGTCCTCCAGCAGCTTGTAGTAATTCTCTTCGGTGGTGAAGTCACCGAGCTTGCTGTCCTTGAATTTCGGAATGATGGTGTACTCGTCTGTAGAATTCTCCTCGCACCACTCCAAGTATTTCTGTGCGGTACGCTTTCCGTCATACAGTACGCCGTCAATGGTCTTTCCGAAGTAATCGTAGAATTTGAAGTCACCGCCGATTGCATTCTTGATATCCGATGCCGAGGAAAGATTCATGATAGAGCCATCCTTCATCTGCACCCTTGTGGATTGAATGCCCGTGTAGTCCACGAATGCGTATATGCCGAGAGAACGAGCGATCTGCGGATTGAGTCCGCTCTTGTGATAAGGAATGACCATGCGAATGGTAGGATCACGCAGCATCTTTCGGATATGCGGCTCGGATACGCCGACCACGATAATGCCGATATTCTCTGCATACGCCGTGTCTACGTTATCCCCAGCTGCAGAAAGCGCCTCGTCCATCTTTCCCTCTTGGATCAGCGCATAGCAACGGTCTATCTTCGCATCGGAGAACTTGTCATAAAGGATGCCGCTTTGCAAAAGCGTAGCCTTCTTGATGTCAATCGACTCCTTTGCCCAAACGTATTCGCAGAGGTCAAGATTGTTCAGGCAATCCTCAACCGTAAGCTTGTTGATGGGCTTTCCAAGAGCCTCGCTGACCTTATCCACGTTAAGCCCGGCAAATCTCTTTTCCACGTTCCACGTGCTTTTATTGCCATCTCTCGGTGCAGGGATTCCCGACATATTCAGCTTGCCTCCCGTCTTACCAAACAAACGGAAGAAGTCCAGCTCCTTGGAGTATGCCTGCATGGGAAGCCCCTTGGCATACAGATCCGCAAACGCCTGCGCGTAATCGAAGAACATATGCGCAATGAAGTCCGAAAAGGAATTCATTCTCACGCCGCCTACAGAGAAGGCGGCTTCTTTGTTGTATCCCGAAATGTTCAGGATGGAATTGTCATATCCTGCATCCAAGGAGGATGTCTTTGGTGCCGATGTGCCTCCCCAGCCGTTCAAAATCTGCCGTACAGAGGGCGCAAGCCTTTGGATGGTATCAAAGCCCTTGGAGGATATAATATCCGCTCCACGGAAGGTATGCCGCAGCTGTGGATTGTCACGGATCAGCTCGGCAATGTGGCGCACGTTGGTGTTGCCCTCTACGTATTTTCCTCCCTCCTTTTGAAGCATATAGTCGAAGCTCTTGTAGCTTCTCCTGTTCTTCACGTCCTCCTTGCCATGACTCCACTTTCTGTACGTCACGGAACGGGAGCCGTCAATCTCGATGCCATCGTCATTCATGTTTGGCGTATCGGTGGCGAAGTTAAACGGTGTCAGCTCCGTGCCGGGTGCGACAATCGAGGTGAGGATATCGTTCCACGTCTGCGCAAAGGAATCTGCCCATTCGCTCTGTCGGAAACGCTTGGCATCCACAAAGCAAAGCGCACATGCTACCTCATATCCGTGAGAGCTGATCGCCTCGTTGATCTTACGGTAGTCATCCTTGGTCAGATATGCCACGTCAAAGTCATCCTTGGCGGCAAGCCAATTCAAGACGGCATCCAGCTGTCTGCGCTTCTTGCAAACTCTTGAGAAGTCCTGATTGAGAGGATAATCTCCGTTTTGGATGTTCGTGGTGAAGATAGGCTTTCCTTCCTCGTCCAGCTCGGTTTCGGTCTCTTGCCAACGGGAGAAGATTTGGAGATCAGGATTCTCCTCTTGGATTTGGTCTACAATGTCATAGATGTTGTCTATGGTGAAGATCATCGACTCTGCCATATCTGCACCGTACTGCTCGGTCAGGTATTCGGAGAGAGTCTCTCTTCCCGTTTCCCTGTACTGCCTCTGACGGAGCTTGATGGTGCCGTCCTCGGACACCGTCACCGCTTCTGTATCCAAGCCATCCATCTCGGTAATGGCATTGTTTGCCATATTTGCCTCTCGGATCGCAAGCAATGCGGCATCGAAACGCTTCTGCGCTTCCATGATCACCTTCTTGCCGCCCTCCTCCAATGCAGAAGCCTCAGCAGAGCGGTTCTTTTGCGCGAAGTTGAAGAAGGCGAGTATTTTTTCAAGGATTTCCTTCAGCTTGTCCAAGAAGGTTTTTGCCGCCTTCTCGTCCTTCTTATAGAATTCCTTCATTGCCTCCGTGAGCGCATCCGAGCTGTAGAGAAGATCCTCGCACGTGAGCGCGATCAGCTCCTCAATAGCATCCTCTCGCTCAAGCCCCTGCTCGTCCATAAGGTCAAGCACCTTCGCTTCAAAATCATCTCCTTGCTTGGCATACCAATCCACAAGGAAGTCACGGAGCGCACCGTACTGTTCGGGCGTATTGACCGCCATGCTGTGTACGATCTCATGGGAAAGGGTAGAGAGAAGGGCAGAATTAATTGCGCTATACGAAGAGCCTTCATTGATACCAGCCTCAATGTCCAAATGGATTGTGTTGGTTTTGGCATCGAAATATCCGTCTCCACGGCTACGTTCTCCCTTCTTTGTGGCGTAGAACGTGATGTTGAAGCCAAATGCCTCGGTCAGCACTCGCGCAAACTCCACAACGGATGCCTGATGCTCATCCATGCTGTACGTGCGCAGCTCGGTGGTGTCCAGCTTGCCGGATTTCTCGGTTCCACCAAGCCTCTTCCACTCCTGTGCAATCTTTTTTGCATCTTCTGTCTTTTGTTTCCTTGCCGCATCACGGATCTCAAGTCCTGTCTGCATGGCGGCGTACATATCAGGAACATCCAGCACAACGCCGGGTCTCTTCGCCTTCAGAATGCTCTCCCATTTACCAGCCCCTGCGGCTTCTCCCATGAGCTGATAGTACATGAAATCATCGAAGTAACGGTGGATATCCTTCTGCCCACCATAGCGTTGGATAAACTCGTTCGCTGCGTGGACGGAACCGAGCATGGGTGCGTAAGCGTACAGAAGAGGATAGTTTGTCTCCTCCTCAAAGGTGATATCTGCGGCTGTCTTCTGCTCACCGTCAATCTCCACCTTGATGTCGGAAAGCTCGCTTCCCTCGATGCTGACGATCTTGGGACGGCTCTTTCTGCCTGCATCCGCAAGATCCACAGCCGTTTTGGCATTGGATGCGCTGGCTTCTGCTTTTTTGTGCGTATCCTCAAGGTTTTCGGTAGCATTTTTTCTGCTCTCGGACATGAATTTCGCCTTTGCCGCTTCGGTAACAAGCTTGCCAGCTGCTACGTTCTTTTTCTTCTCCTTAACGTCAAGGCGCGGCTCGATCTTCTCATACCCTGCAGCAGCCTTCGCCGCCTTCCCGCCGCTTTTCTTGGCGTTCTCAACGTACTCGGCAAGAATTCTGTCGGCATCTGCAGTATTGCGGATTTCGGAGCCGATTTTCTGATAGCTTTGATTATTGTTGTATTGACTTGCAATTGCACCCGTTCCCATCTCAAGAGCAGAAAATCCTGCTCCCATAATAGCACCTGAGAGTCCTGCTTCTCCGATCTGCAAAGCGAACGATTTTGCCGCTTCCTTTTTCGCCTCGCTAACAGGGATTCCTTTGGCAACGCTCTCATCGATCATCCTTTGATAGTCCGAGAAATCCGTATTGACAAAGGTATCGTAGAGGATATTGGTTAGCTCTGTTGCAGCCTCTTCTGTGAAGTTGGTAAACATGCTCTTCCCAACGTCAGAAACCAATGCCTTGAAGGTCTTTGCGTTGGTAGGCTGGAAAAATTTCATATTTCCAATCGTCCAATGCTCAAACAAGCTTTCTGCCACTCCGGCAACAATAGCCGTTGACAACGCTCTTTCATCGCTCATTCCCTTTTCCTTGGATTCTGAAAAAGCAGAACCAGCAGCGTTAAGACCAAGCATGATTTCTCCCAAGGGAAGACCTGTTCCTATGCTTATAAGACCTCCTACTATGGAGTCCAAACCAGACATAACGGTGTTGTAAAAGAATTTCCCAACTTCACCAAAATCTGCTGATACCCCTGCCCTCATGGCAGATACCCGATCAGAAAGGCGAGATGCATTCCCATGCGCAAGCGATACTGCGGAATCAATGGCGGTAATAGGAGCCATACCAACCGATGCGGCAGAGCTGAGAAAAGGATTTTCCTGACCTCTCAAGTAAGCCCTTCTTTGCTCAATCAGCGGAGAAAGTTGCGCACCAAATGGACCCACCATCATATAGGCACTATCGATATTCTCCAAGGTAGCATTCGCAAGATATTGCTCAAGCTCAAACTGGATCTTCTCAAAGGAAGGATTTGGTATGTTTGGAATCATACCGTTTTTCCTTGCGAATTCTGCCGCAAGCTGTTCCATTTCGGTTGGCTCATTCGATTCGGAAAGCTTCAAAAATTTCTGCAGCTCTGTCGCATTGCGAATATCGCTCTCAAGCGTTGCAATTTCTTCCTCAACAAGCGATGCCGCCTTTGGATCAATTACGTTTTTCAGATTATCTGCGCGAAGCTGCGCAATTCTTTTCTGCGCCCCTTCAATATCGAAATCGTAATATGACATCTGCTTGTCAAATGCTGCAGAATCGGGAAATGACCCGTGGAATTTCATGATTTGGTCTTTCCCCGACAGCACCCGATCATATCCACGAATAGTCTCGTCAAGGTCAGGAAGGCTTTTCTTGCTCTCCTCGTCTCCGTAGGCGGCGGTGTAATAGCGAAGCAGACGGGCATCCTCCGCTCTTGCCGCCATATCCGCGTAATACCGATCCAGCTCGTCCTGTGTGCGGTACTGACTCAAATAATCGGATCCGTAGGTATCAAGGAATTTGTTCTGCCGTCTGCCCATTCCCGAAAGAGTCGATGAAATATAGATTTTTTCCCTTCTTCTTTTCGCCTCTTCGGGGGTAAGCCTGATTACACTTTTTGCCATATTTTCTCCTTACGATTCGAGTTGCGCAATAAATGCTTCGTATTCGTCTACTTTTTTGGGATTTTCATCCACCTCATATACGTTTACGCCATCGGTAATGTATGCTGCGCCATCGTACATGAACACGTAGCCATCCGCATTTTTAGCCGCTTCAGTTATAGCGGGATTATCAACCATTCTTCCGATCATAAGATCCCAGTTGTCTCCCGTTGTTTTGTCTCCTGTTTTGTGTTTGTCTGCTTTTCTTCTCGACACGGAGAATTTCGCACCCATCTTGAATTCCTTGGGAAGATTCAGCGCGTTATTGATCACTGCGCTGTTACGAAGTTTTTTTACATCATATCCTCCGGAATACGCATGCATATCTGCGTAATTATCCAAATATCCGGGATCGACACCCAAACCAGCAAGCATATCGGCATAATTATCGCCGTCACCTTTATTCCTTGCATCGATATAGCCCTGAATCTGTTCCTCAGTGGGATCGGCAAGATTTGCATTTTTGTAATCTTCTTCAGAAATACCGAGCATACCGATGTAGTCGGCGTAATCACCGTATTGAGCGCGGATAGAAGCATCCTCCAGCAATCTTCCTTCCGCATCTGCCGCATTCTGCGATGCAAGCTGGTACTTGGAGAGCAGATCGTTTCCTTCGCGGTTAAAGGCATCCAACGCCATTGCATAATAATCGTTGGCTTTCTGATCGACCTGTCCAAGATATTGGTTGTACATCTGCTGACCTGCGGTTGCGGCATAGGAATTTCCGTAGCCTCCTGTCATTGCAGATGCCTTTGCCATTGTGTCCTTCATAGCGAGATTTCCCTGTTGCTTCATAAGCTTGGCGTAGTTTTGGAATCCCTCGTCCGTGTTAGGATTCCAAGAAAATTCCCCGCGATTCATGTACTGATTTCGCAGAGTATCTGCCTGCTGCTGGCTCTCCGTCATGCTCTGACGCAATCTTTTTCTTTCGTCCTCGGTCATTTCCTTACCTCCTGTATTTGCTTTTGGAGATCCTGAAGGCAAGCCTTCAGCTCCTCGTTTTGCCGCCGAAGCTGACCTACAAGGTCCTTCAGCTTTTCATCTGCGGTGCTTCCTTTCGGATTGATTTCTGTGCGAATCGGGATCAATATTGCTCGCCTCCCTCTTCAATTACCTTTGTCATACTGAACACCTTTGCCTCTCCTACGCCCTCGATGCGGATGCGGAAGTGATCGCACCGTCTCGGAACAATGGGGAAGGATACTGCGCTGAATCGCTCTCCCTCCAACGTGGCGATATACTCCATGTATCCGTCCGTGTCATACTCAATGAAAAGGTTGATGCGGCTTCCAAAATCAAGCTTTACACGAAGCTGAATCTTGGAAACGTATTTGCTGTCCTGATAGTGGTATCCGATCACGCCCGTGTCTGCATACCAGCTCACAGGCTTCTCCGGCTCTCCGTCCGTACCCTTCACCGAGATCAACCATTGAAGAGAACCGTCATAATAGTAAAGCTCTCCCTTATGACGAACAAAGAACAAAGCCTCTGCATCATCCTCCTTGTGCCACATTCCCTTCGTAGAGTCGAATACAAACATGGTTCGTCTTCCGATCACCGCGTTCTCATCGTCCTCAAAGGATACGTAATATTTGCCGTCTATACCGCCTGCGACACCGTGGTAATAATCCACCGCGCCAAGAGGAGCGGAGATCTTCTCCTGCGAGGAGCCGTCATAGCGGTATACGCCGTCTATGGCTTTGTAGTACAGCAGATTCGACATGACCACAAGGCTCTTGTGCGATCCGTTCTGTACGCCTGCCGCTGTGTCGGATACGATTTGATACGCGGAAGGATAGCCGCCGTACACCTTATAGATGCTGTTCTCCTTGAAGAAGGTAGGTCTGCCTTGGAAGTTAATCGCTCCCGTAAATGCCCCATCCGATCCTACAGAGGCGGCGTAGGAGTCATTGTCCGTTCCTTCAAATGTGTACCACTTTTTGAAGTTGCCAAGCTCGGAGGCGTAGATCTCGTTGACAAACGAGCCAAACGTATCCAATCCGTAACGGCATCCCCACAGGCGGTTTTGACTCTCGATCACAAAGTCCATAACGGGCATTTTTGCCATTGTCTCCACAGAGATAAGAGAATTCAACGCCGTCTCAAAGGTAACGGGGAATGTCAGGCATCCGCTTACGGCGATCTCGTTGTCGGTCACCCGTTCTCCCACAGAATCCTTTTTCCCACCGCTATACTTGGAAAGCAATCCCTTCAGGGTAAATGATACGGAATTATCTTTGGCTGTAACACGGACGAAATTTCTGTCCTCCATCGACAAACCGATGCCGTCCGTGGTAAAATGCACCCACGTAGGAATATCGCTCCAAGAGCTGTCCTCTGCGCGATATTCGGCGTACACCACGTCTCCGTCAACGATCCTTGTGCATGTTTCTCCATCCTCAAATCCAACGGACGATGGCTTACTTTCTGTGGCATATACGCTATGCGTTACCGTCCCGCTTCCCATTGAAGAGGAATAGCTTACGGTAATGGCGGCTATATAGCTTCCTTTTTCGGAATCCACGCTTCCCCTGAGAATTGTTTCTGCTTCCGAGGTGAATTCAAGCATGGGATACGGGGCAGATGAATCCTCCAAAGTGAACCAGCCATCGGAAGGAGGGTCTTCTCCGGCAACGGGAAAATAATTAACCGATACGTTATACATCATGTCCGATGTATATGCATTGGGAATGCCAACGGGCGTTATGTCTTTGTCATTAAGATTGACAACGTATGTCTTCGGTCTTACCGCCAAATACGATTCCGATGAGTCATACGAAGAACTTCCATATTTGGATGAGTCTCTTGCCACATATGTGGGATTGATTACCTCTCCGTCTCTCGTTTTGCATGCTACCTTGAAGGGATTATCGAAGGTCTTGTTTTCTACCAATATCTTCCCTTTGTCTGCCGCATCCTTGGTGTTAACGTAAACGCCGTCAGGATAGATAATGACATATGCGCCCATGGAAACCAGCTGTCGGTCTTCGTACGTCTCGTCAAGAGCGAGGCTGTGTTCTTCCCCGTTCACCTTGTAGAATACGGTGTTTCCCTCAACGTATACAAGGTCATCTTTGGCGATAATTCCGCTGCAATGCTCGATTCTTTTTGCCTTTCCGCGCCTTTTACGCGGTGAAAGGGTAGGAAAGTGATCCGAGGTCATGTTCTTCATGTCGAAGAATTCCGCACCGCCAATTCGGATATTATGGTTGTATCCGAGGAATTCCTGTACGTTTTCGTGCGCCTTGGGAGATTCGTTCAATTGAGGCGAATACATCAGTACCACCTCTTTCGGAATCCGATCTCGGCAGAAGGATATTCGTGTGTGCGCAACCACCAGCGGGCAAACTCCCCGTACTGATTGTTGAACAGAACGGACGAATTGTTGTACTTGACGGTCTCGTTGTTCATCCTGTCGATCTCCTTCACAAGGTACATCGTGTACATGCTGTCATAGGGATACGGCGCAAGGAGAGCCTGCGTACCCGGCGTATTCTCGTCATACCCGTTGAACACCTCTCCCGGATGCAACGGTGCCATCAGCTCGTTATATATCTTTCCATCAAGCTCGGACAAAAGCTGACGAAGGTACTTATCGTCAAAGTTACCCTGCCTCTGTGCCTTTGCTGATGCTGTTGCCTTGTCTATCGTCATGTTTTCTCCTTTCAAATCAAAAAGCGGGGACAGGGAATTATTCCCCATCCCCGCTTAGGTGATTAGTTATTCTTCATGGGGTCCTTGAATGCAAGTCTCTTTGCCTCTCGGCTGGCTTCCATTCTTGCTCTCTCCATATCGTCAACGATCTTCTTCACGCCAGCGGGAACCATTACGGTCTCGCCTCTGCGGATCAGATAATTCTTGAAATTGAGAGATACGAACAGCTGCTGCTTTGCTTCGGGATCATCCACGAAGGGAAGCGTAACGGGAACGAATTCTTCTTTGGTTTCTTTCTTTTCTACCATGATTTACTCCTTATCTTCTCCCGTTATGCCTTGATCGATCAGTTAGTCTCGTCGATCAGGGAATAGCTGGAGTTGGTTTTCATTCTTACAAGTCTTTCGGGGTACAGGATTGCCGCGCCGAACATGAACTTGTAGCCGATGGTGCCAAACTGATCCAAAGGACCGCCCACCTCATCGGGGGTATGGATCACCATCTCAGGTCCTGCGCCCTCCAGCTCAGCTGCACCGTATGCATCCTTGCCGAAGAACACCGTCTCATAGATGGCGGCGGTACCCTTCTTGTAGATCTTAGCGGCGTTGGTCTCGATGAAGCGGCATCCGTGCAGCTCACCGATCTCGCCGTTGAAGATCTCCTTCACGGAAGCGTACTGATGCGCTTCCTTCCAGCCGTCCGACTCGCGCAGGTCCTCTGCCACGGAGGGATGAATGAAGGCAATGTAAGAGCCATCGATCTTGGGCGCGTTGTTCTTCTTCAGCCACGTTACTGCGCGGTTGACATCGTAGGAGGTGAGACGGTAGGATCCGTCAAGCTCGTCCTCATCGGTAACGGGGGTCTTGCCATCGCTCTTCATGGGGTATGCCACAGAGCCGCCCGTGCAGATCACGTTTCTCGTCAGCAGGTCACGGGTCTTACCCATTGCGGCACCCATCTCTTCCGTTGCACCGAAGATAACGTCATCGAAGGAGGTCAGCTTCAGTACGTCCGTGTAGGTGGTGTAGTCACCGTGCTGGGTCAGGGAAGCCTTGATGGATTCCATGCCGAAGGTGCTTCCGGGAGGCACTACGCCCTCGGTCAGAGGCGTGAGAGCCTCGTCAAAGGTGTTGAAGCGTCTCCACTCAACGGTCTTGCCGTGGGACATGCTCTGCTTCTTTGCGAACTGATAGAACACCATGTTGTCGCGGGCGTTCATCAGCAGCGAAGTATCGTAGAACTCCTTCATGGTGGGTTCCATGGCGGGCGTGGTGGTCTTGGTCTGATTCTGCGTGTAATCGGTCAGCGCGAAAAGCTGAAGGTTCAATTCAAAATAAAGGTTTTTCATTTTCTCCTCTTTCCGAGGAGCGGTTTAGCTCCTCTTTCTTAACTCTGCTACGTAAGCATTGAACGCTTTGCGGTCCATGCTCTTGAAGTCAGGCTTTGTGTTTGTAGAATGGGACGAGGAAATCCCAGCCTCACTTGGTCTGTGCTGATTGGTACGTACACTCTCTGCGACGTTCTGTCTTGCCGTTTCTGCCGCCTTTTGCGCGGTTTGGTAGACGATGTCATTGTGATGCATCGCCTGATAAGCAAGCGTTGTGTCACCGCCGAGAGCTGCTGTCAGACGGACAAACTTCGGATCCTGCATCTCTGTGTCAAGGTCAAAATTGGGATAGATCTTTTTCGTAGCCTCTCCGCTTGCCTTGAGCGCATTGATCGCCTCCTCAGCCGCCTCTGCCGCTTTACGTTCCGCAGCCTGTTGCTCCGTTCTCGCAATCTGCTGCTGCAATCCGACCATTTTACGCGCCTCTGCTACGGGCATATCATGCTCCTCGGCGTACTTCTCATAGATGCTGTCATCGGCATTGATTGCCTTCTCCAAGTCATCTCTGAATGTCTCCGAGGTGGGATCCAATCCGTATTTGCTTCCCATAATGGCAAGCAATCCGTTGGTTCGCTCCGCTTCCTTTTCGTATCGCCGTGTGCGATCCTTCAAGGCGCGTTGAAAATGCCGTTCATGTTCAGCCTTGTAATCCTCCGATTCGATCATCTCACGGTAGGTAGGCTTCTTCTGCTCGGGCTGTGTTGCCGGTGCTTCCTCTTCGGTGGGAGGTTGAGGAACACTTGGCTCTGCGGGGGTGTCGGCTTTCCCTCGTTTTGCCATGATTCCATCGAAGATCTTTTTTGCCTTGTCCGGCATGCCGTTGGTTATAGAGGACGTCTCCCCTCCCGTTGCTGCCGTGGCACCCGAATCACCGCCTGCAGAAGCTCCACCGCCGCCGTCTGCGAAAAGCTGCAAATTCAGGTAATACTGTAGCTTTGACAAAGTGCTACTCCTTTCAGCCATTTAGGTTTGGCGAATCCGTCTGTCAGTTAGGCTGACGAGTCCGTATATCACAACCACTCTACGTGGATGTAATCGGGGTATTGATACGATAGGTGGCGAAATCCGCACCATACCGTGTTGAATATAGCCGCACAGATTCCCTCAAAGTCATCCTTGGGGAAGGCACTTACTGTCGCATCTCCACTTTGGAGATCGATATCCAGCTCATACATGCGGTCTACATGGCTCTGAAGCTCCTCCGCAAGAGAGTATATGAGAATGCTTGCCGCCGCACAGACAATGTCCTTGCCTGCCTCTGCTTGCCCTGCATGACCCTTCACTTCTATGGTGAAGTCCTCTCTCTTTACGTGGATCATCCGTCCACCTCCGTGCTGTTTCTTGCTCTCTCACGCGCTTTTTCCACGTGCTTCGGCTCCCCACTCTCCGAGGGCAACTGTGTTGCCCCGGAAGGAGGAATCGCAGGCGAAGCTCCCATGATAGCGGCATTCTGCATAGCCGCCATTTCAAGCGTTTGCATGGCTGGCACATCGCCATACTTTTGCGCAAGAGCCATCGCCAGCTGTTGATATTGAACAACAAGCTGTGCCAACGTCTGATTTTTTGCTATTTTTTCCATGACATCCTGTTTTCTGTCGAAATCCATCATGTCAAGGCATGCGAGAGCCTGATCTGCCATCTGCGGATTGAAGAATCCCTGTCCGTAGAAGGAGAGCGCAAGCTCGTTTTGTTCCATTTTTTTGTAGGTGTTTGCCTTTTCGGCGGTCACCTCAATGTCGAATTCGGGGATGCGGAACTGTGTCTCCTGTCCCGGCACAACGGGAAGGGGCTTTTCGCGCAAGCCCGTGTTATCAAAGGATACGTACTCCGCTTGCCCTGTCATCACATCGGGGATGATGCGAAACTGTCGCGGCACATCGTAAAACTGTCGGATCAGCTCCACCACCTGATAGATGATCTCGCAATAGGTAACGTAGAAGGTCTTGTTTATGCTTCGGGAATTCTTCCCGCTGGTCTCCTGAAGCGCGGCAATCGCGGAAGCTGCGGTGATACCGCTGGGAGCGGCACCGTTGTTCACGTCCTGATTGGAGGTGACGTACTTCAGCTCCTCGGTCTTCATGTTCAGGAATTCCATGTAATTACCCTGCAAGGGCTTAAACTCGATCTCGCGGGTGTTCTGCTCGTTGATAGATGCCACCTTTACAAACTGCTTACGCCAATCGGCAAGGTCTTTCTCAGTGGTGCTGGTGTCCAGCGTGGTGAAGTATCTCGGCATGGCTCCCATGAGAGCATTGGTAACAATCGCCTCGTTGAGCTGATCGATCTGAAGCTGCGCATCCGCGCCGATATCCACCATGCCGATGCCGTACAGGCTCTGCTCGATGTGGTACAGATCGGATACCACGAAGGGATACAGCCCGTGATCATACCATCCGTTGGGGTACGTCATAGGCTCGTTCTCGCTGGCAAACAGAAGCGTGGTGTCAGCATACTTTGCGTAGTGAAGCACCGTCCGTCCGTTCACGTTCTGCTTGTAATACACGTCAACCACCGCTACCTTTTCGGTCAGGTTGGCATGCTCGTCCGTGATAAATCGCGCCACCTCAATGTTCTTGCGCGAGATCTTACCCTTGGCTTCGGGATACGTGGATTCAAACAGCTTGCGATCCACGTTCTCTACCACGAAAACGTAGGATGACTTCTGAATGTCCGTGATGCCAGGCTCCCAAAAGATATTGAAGATCCCCACCTCATCGATGGCAATGTCTCCGAGACCGTGGTGCTTGGCACTATCCCAATACACCTTGAATACGCCTACGCCGTTCTTGAGAACGTATTCTGCCACGTTCTTGTAGGTGGTCTCAAAATCGTTCTGCCGCATGATCACGGGAACGATTGCAGACAGCATCTTGGCTTCAGGCTCATCGTCCTTCTGTCTCGGAACGAAGTTAGCCGTGGGATAGGAATCCATCACGTCAGCCAGCTTGGATTGAATGCAAGTAAACAGCCACGCCGTAGAGGGTGTGTTTACGTTGCTCGCTCCCTTCCATTGCCGCATTCTCCAATACTCCTCGTTGGAGCGGATCTTCTGCTCGATCATCGACTTATTGTTTTTGTAGTCCGTGAGGATCTTTCCCCACTCGGTCATTCTTGCCTGATCTACAGGCATGACCACTTCATTCTCCGCAGGCTCCTCTTCGGGCTTCTTGCGGAATCTATCAAAGAACGCCATATGCACTCCTTATCTGCCATACGATCTGTATGTGCTGTTGTTTGTCTCGCTGAATTGATCCAAGGGATCAAAGTAAGGCTTGCTCTTTTTCTCCCCGATCCTTGCGGATATCGGTCTCATCATGCAAAAATACCTACAGGAATCGGCAAAGTGATCCTCGCCCTCGGTGTCAAGATCTTCAGGTTGATGCTCGGAATACTGCAAAAGAGGCAGAGTCCTTATGGCATGCTTGCACGTGTTGAAGAATTGCATCATTGGTCTTCCTCTCTCGTCAAAGGCAAGTCTGTAATGCATCTGCATCCAGCCGGGTATCCTGTGTTTATCGGATTTTTCAAAATAGACCTGATGTCTATCTGCCGCCTCGATGATCGCCTCGCCGCCATCAGCCGCCCATATTGCCGAGTCAGCCACGCCGCGAATGTATTTGCCCTTCAGCCACCGATGCTCACGCTCTATCCGCGCTATCTCAGAGAACACCTTATCCGCAGACCACTTCAAGCCCTCGTTGGGTGTTCCGTTGCATCCGTAAAGCTGGAGGATGAGGTATGCTCGGTTCTCGCCATCAACAGCCCACCAATCGCATGAGAAGGGCTTGGCATATCCCCAGTCAAACGAGCGATGGATCTCCCACGAATCAGGCACCTCAAAGGGATCGATAACGTGTGTCCAAAGGCGATCTTGGTAATGGCTGGGATCGTTTGTGAATTCCTCGAAAAACTGTCCCATGAAGACATCCCAAGAGCCTTCCAGCCATGCCTTGCGCAGCTTCGGAGGGAGAGCCTCCAATTGCTTCAGGTATTCGGGGTCTGCCTCCATCAGAGCTGTGTTATCCGTGACCTTGGATTGAATGAACGTGTATGCGGTAGGATCCTCGCCATCCTCATACAATCGGTCAATGAAGATCCGCTTGATGTAGCTGTGTCCCTGTCCACCGGGATTGCACGTGTAGTACACTCTCTTGGGGAAGTCATTGACACCTCGCAAGCATGCGGTCAGGGTCTTCATTTGGTATTCGCTCAGCTGCGTTGCCTCGTCAAAGAAGATGACATCGTACTCTACGCCCTGCTGGCGGTCAAGGTCTTTGTCGGAGTCGCAGTAAGAGAAGTTAATGCTCGATCCGTTGTTAAACTTCAGCACCTTGTCCTTGTCATTGTAACGAGCCACACCGAGCAGCTCCGTGCGGAGAATGTTGATGTGGTTGTTGATCAATTCGGGGTAGGTTCTTCGAACGATCAGGATCCTTATTCCGGCATACTTCAACGCAAGCAGCTTCGCCTTGGTTCTCACGCTCCATGACTTACCGCCGCCTCTCGCACCGCCAAAGCCAACGTGCTTCGTATCTGCCCGCAAGAACCTCTTCTGTGTGTCAGAAGGCGGCTGTATGTTGAGAATCAAAACCGATGCTCCCTTGCCTTATTGAAGAAGGACCTCGCCTGCGCTCTCGTCATTACGCCATGCTCCTCCTCCATAATCTGCTTCAGCTCTTCTCCCGTTAGGGGCAAATCTTCGTATCTGCCGAAACGCTTCTCACGTGCTTCCACAATTCTCGCACATTCCGATCTGTGCGCTTTGGGTACATCGTCAATGCTGATCTCCCCACGGTACACCTTCCCTGCGTAAGGTCTGACCTCTTCGCTTCCGTGAATTGCGTTAAACTCCGCTTCGGTGACTTCCTCAAAGCCTTTTTCGGCTGACCGATTAAAAATATAATATCGTTTCATATAAGCTCCTTAATCAAAGCAAGTCAAGTAAACAAATGCATATTTGTTGCCAAAATCATCTTCTGCATCAGGGCTGTTGACCATAAATCCTGCATACTCACCGCCGCCATCAGAAAATATCATTTCTGCTCCAATGCCACCAGCTTCCATGAAGCCCCAATCGCAGCTCACCCAGAAAACCGTTCCTAACACTACGTTTTCTATGTTGATGAAGTTGTTACCACCTGCACCATACTCGTCAAATTCAGACGAAGGTAAAATCAAAGATTTTACTACACCATTTTCGTAAACAACACACATAAAGATGAAGTGAACCGGGTCACCCATCAATGTGCTTACATTAAGCCTAACGGTGCAAGTCTCAATCTCTGCACCACCCCCACCTCCAGCTTCGGGCAATGCGTTAATCGTAGCAAGGATGGATTGAAGGTCTACGTTGTTTGACTGTAAGTCTGTTTTTTGCGACATCTTAATCCCTCCTTAAAAACTATTACCTATTAGGCTACAATCGCCATTTACAATGTACACGTAGGGATCCAGCACGATGCATTCGCCTTCGGCAGAAAACGCTCCCCACTCATAATAAACCAAAGTACCAACCTTTACGGTAAGAGTTCCGCGTACATCTGGAGAAATCATGGGCATTGATGATTCGATTATGTCAAAGTCGCCCATTGTCTTTGAAACAATCTGCGAATTTTCATCGGTATATACAACTTTATAATCCAAAGAATCAACTTCATAGGCAATAAAAGTTACCGTACAAGTTTCAACACTTCCTCCGCCACCGCCTGCCGCTTTGCCTTGCAGGGCGGTTTGAATCTGCGTGATAAGGGAATCCTGTGCGGTGATCTCTTCGCCTACAAGGTAGCCATCGGGGATGGCGTTTACCGTTACCTTGGACAAGCCGTCATACCCGCTGTCAGGTGTTACCGATTGCTGGCTCTCTGTCGGTGTGGCGGTCTTGGCTTGCAATGTAGGTGCCGCCTGTGACACGTTGACAGAGACGGATTCGTATAGCTTTACGTCATGCGTTCCGTTCGCCGTGATGCTCTTTGTTCCGCTTGGCTTCACGTATTCGCTTGGGATCGGAGCTACCGTCACCGCGCCTGTGGTGTACCTACCGCTTGCCACAGCCGTCTGTGTGGTGGTGTTGGGGACAATGGTAGCCGCAGCCTGCACCGTGAGCTGCCGTGTGGCACTCTTCGTTCCCGATGCTACGTATCCTTCTCCCTGCGTTGAGGATGCGGTGATCAGACCGCTTGTGGATACCGATATTACGGGCGTAGCCTGTGACGTTGTGGATACGGATTTCTGCACGTCCGCAGAATAATATCCCCTCGGTACCGTAACCACCGCACCGCTTGCCGTTACGCTTGCCGCAGCTTTTGCCGGGATAACTCCCGTTATGCGGAATCCGTCCTTATCTATTGCCTCCTTGCCCTCAAGGATATCGTCTCCCGTGGCGGGATTCGTCAACGTGGGCAATTCCACGCCTCCCGATCCCGCTTCGGGCAAGGCTCTTACCGCCTCAAGGATCGCTTGAAGCTCTGATGTGTTGTTGTTAAGACTCATATTTACCTCTTATCCGCAAATGTCGGGGTAGTCCTCAATTGCGCGTATTGCCGTTGATGTTGACAACGTCTGCGCCAAATGTTCCCTCTCCTGCATTCCCGAAAAATTGATTGGTGACGTTGTCATACAGACCGTATTCTCCATCATCCGATACATACGGGATAAAATCTCTGACGAGAGTATTCCCATCGTATATCTTGAGGTAATATATCTTTGCTACAACGCCTGTATTTGAAGAAGAATTGTTGAAAAGCAAGATGTTTTTTTCAGCTATCTCTTCGCCGCTTGCCCTTGCTTTTGTGGTATTTACTCCGTTCGTCTTGTACGAAAAGCTTGTGCTGCTTGCAGGCTTCAGCTCATCCGTGTACACAACTCCTGTGTACCTTGTTTGAGTCCTTGACAGAGATGAGCTTGGAATGCTATTCAAGCAACATAGCGTGAGAGCATCTTTGCTGTATAGAATTCGCGTTGAATTCGTGGATTCATTAACATATGCGCGAATCAGATACCAGTACCCCGTTGGCATCGTGTCCAATAAATACCGCACCTGAATGGTAATGTTGCTGTTTGCGGCATTAATCCCTGTGTCGATGTATCCGCTGCCGTTGTATATCAAAGATAGCGCATAAGGTCTTGACTCTATGCCGCCACTTCCGCCACCCGACTCAACATTGACATTCACTGAAGCATATTCTGTAACATCGTACGTTCCGTTTTCTGTCACTTCAAGCGTTCCACTCGGCTTGATGTAGCCATCGGGAGTACCATCAATCGGATTTCCGTATAAAAACTCGCCTGTTCCTTGGTTATAGAAAAACTCTCCGCTTACCTTGTCATACATACAAGGTCTATCGTTCAAATCAAGAACGGGGATAAAGTCATGGACAATTGTGCCGCCATCATACAATTTACACGCTGATATTTTCATATTTTCGGCAGGCATCGGTGTACCAGCATTATTAAATGCAAATAACAAAGCCGTGTGAGTGATTGTAAAATCATCACTAACCATTGTTTTGTTTATAGAAGTTCCGTCTGTGAAATATACTGTTGCGATTTTTGAAGTGGAATCAACAGAAATTCTGTTTGCCATTTTCTTCTCAGATGGCTCAAATTGTGTATTTGCTAAGCTTCCTGAACCATAAGAAATACGAAAAAGATTTGAGCTAATACTCATTACTGCAAAAGCACCGGTATTGGCTGTGGCAGTTGGTGCGCTTCTTGCACCAAATCGAGTTGCTCCGGAAGTATGCGAAAAATCACCGCTCAAATCAAAACCGGAATTTGTCTTTGCCAAAAAACCAGTATCAATATACTGCGTACCCGTGCTTTCAAGATATTCTAAAGCGCACTTATAGTTTTGGTTGCCGCCACTTCCGGCACCCTTTCCGATCAGCGCATCCTTGATAGCCGCGATGAGATCCGTCTGCCGGAGTACCTGCCCGCTTATGCGGGTGATCTCGTCCTGTATGCTCATGATTCACCGCCTCACCAATCTATGTCCGCGCCCTTGGACAAGCCGCTGACGTTCTTATTCGGGACAAACTGCCCCGTGTACACTTCCCACAAACCAATCTCTCCATCTGACTTTCGGTAACACGGTAGGTACTCTCGCACGATCTCGCTACCTTGAGATATCCTTGCCGAAAAAACCGTCATGGCTCGTCCCGATGAAGGATTGCTTGTTGCGTTGTTATATCGGCAGATCGCCACAGGAGCCACCTGCTGCACCAACGTACCCGACAAGGAGGCTGTCTTCAAGGTTCCGCCATTGGCATCGAACAATATTACTTGTCTATTGTTCAACCAATTAAGCTGCGTTGTATACTTGGTGTTCGCCTTTGTACTCACGGTTACGCCTTGCGCTGTATTCCAACCGGCATAGCCTTTTGCGTTGCTCATCGGATAAAACACATAAAGCCTTGAATTTGTCGCGGTTGTTTTCGATCCCATGGTAGCGGAGTCCGACCAAGTGGGAACGGAAAAAGAAAACTCCAAGCCGCTTTGATTGTTGCCGATGAAATCTGTAAGGAACCATCCGCCCGAAGTACCTCCCGTGGTGGTTATCGACTCCACTCTTTGATAGAGATCTCTACCATCCGATGCGGGCTTCTCCCATATAACGTCACCTGCGGCATTGGTGATCTTTGAAACAGCACCTTCGGGGATACTTAACGCTGTTACCCCTGTAAAGTCCATCATGCGACCACCACTTCCTTGATGACGGTAGATCCATCCTCCATAGTGAATGTCCATTCTTCCGTCTGAACATCACCAGCCGTCTTGCCATTGATCTCTTGCCTGATCTGCTGTATCAGATAAGCCTGTGCGGATACCTCCTCGTTGATGCGGAGGATCTCACTTTGGATGCTCATAAAGCACCTCCTCAGATCGCCGCGAGAGCTTCTTCAATATCGCTTGTGAGGGATACGGTACCGCCTGTGGTATACCCGGCAGGGATGGTCATCGACATAGCCGTCAAGCCATCGATCTGCTC
This sequence comes from Eubacteriales bacterium, assembly GCA_045658965.1. Lineage (GTDB taxonomy): Bacteria > Bacillota > Clostridia > Oscillospirales > CAG-272 > SVQP01. The sequence goes on along the minus strand of JAZOVZ010000034.1, from coordinate 10,867 downwards.
GGAGATAGCACCGTTGTTGGGCATGCTACCAACGAGCTTCTTGCCGTCAACGAAGGCTACCTTGTTAGAAAGGATATCCCCAGCCACGGCATCACCCTCGGTTGTGTCAACGTAGTTAGCAGGGATCGCAGCTACGGTGACCTTGGAAAGCACCTTGCCGCTGGTGGGCGTGATGTTTTGTACGCTCTTCGTGGGAGTAACGCTCTTCTCCTCAAGGACGAGCTGCACCTTACCCGTACCGCTATGAAATCCCTTCGGGATGGTGTAGGTGATGGTGGTGGCATCGATGGTCTTGGACACCGCGCCGTTGTTGGGCATGGTACCTGTGGTGACCGTACCGTCCGAAAGAACGTATACCTTACCCGTCAGCACGTCTCCAGCCGCCGCAGTAACGCTTGTAACGTCCTGATACGCATCAGGGATAGCTCCAACGGTAACGCCGGACAGACCGTAGTATCCGCTGTCAGGAGCAATGCTCTGCTGCTTCTTTGTAGGTGTAGCCGTCTTCGCCTGCAGGGTGTAGGATCCACCGCCAGCAACGCCCGATACGGTACCGTTACCGTTGTGGTATCCGGCAGGGATCGTGTAGGATTCGCCCTCTTTAACCTCTACCTTCACCGCACCTCTGTTGACAAGGTCAGCGATAGCCGCCGCGCATGCAGTAAGGTTGTCGGTGTTATTTGCCATGCCAAGCTCAACGAGCTTTGTTCTGATGCTATTTCTGTCCGATTGGATACGGCTCAATTCTGTTGCGACACTCATTATCTTTCTCCTTTTAAATAGTCTTCAGAAGCACCTCAATGTTACCCACGGAGGCAGCCACCGCGGCTGAGGTGATCGGGCGCGTGTTGTCGGGATCTACGTCATCTGCGGTCAGCACGTTGATCTGCCTTCCGATAATGGCTATGTTATCCCCTGCTTCATATTCGATGACGGTACCACCGCCACCACCGCCGTCAGGGCAATCGCACGAAGGCGGCTTGCCTGCATCGGGGTCTTCCTTGGGCTTATGCTCATCGTAGTCATCAAGAACGTCTGCGATGTAGTCAGGAACCATGATCACCTTCCCGGCAGGGAATTGATGCAGAACGCCGTTGATGGTTACTTCAAAAAACGGATAATGCGTGGAGGGTACTCTAACTGTTCTCATTCGCGCCTCCTATTAATTGCTGTATTCCTCAAGGTCACCTTCGATAACAACCTTGATCTCTTTGTCTACCGTGGCCTTCTCAAGCTGTGCCTCAATGGCTCGGATCCTTGCCAGCTGCTCACGTTCATCGATATCCGACTTGGTGCCGCAAATCTCTTTGATGTTCTTCAGAGACTTGGTAAGGCTCTCGATCATGGTAGGAGACATGGTGTCCTGATACTTATCAATGATCCTGTCAATACGCCTCTGCAGCTTATCTGCCGTATCCATAAGGGATAGGAAGCGGTTGACCTTGGCATCGGTGATCTTGCCAACCTCGTCAACGATTGTATCTACCTTCTCATCGATTCGCTTCTCTGTAGCCGCTCTCATCTCTCTCCACTTTTCTCTCTTTGCTCTTGCCTCAATGGCAGATCGGGATACCTTGTGCTTGATGGAAAGATTGCGAAGGGAGCTGCACGGATCGGATATATATTCGTATCTTATCGCCGCCCACTTCTCATAGCCAATACTCATTTTTGACCTCTGCCTTTCTTTTTGCCTTGCTTCTGCCTTTGTTCTGCCTTTGTTCTGCCCCGAAAGCGGACAAAAACCAAGGCAAAACCAAGGCGGTGCTTTTTTCTGCCTTGTTTTTCTTCATTATAAAGCTTTGCAAGAGTCAGATGGAATCCACCCCTACGCACTTTTTTTAAAAAATTTTTTCAACAAAAAAAGGGGAGGAATATCCTCCCCTTAATTATTTTAAATATCCCATCTCATCGTATTTACCATCGCACATCTGATACACGCGGCACTCCGTAAAGGAATGCTCGCAATGATCTCTTCTGTACGTTTTCATCTCTGTCTTCGACTCAAACGCGAGGTGGATGGATGTACCCGGAATAACGCCCTCGCAGTATATCTTCTGTGGCTCATCTGAGTGGTAGAAAGGGCATTTGCAGAATTTGCAAACATTGTGCTTCATAGCTACTCCTTTTTGAAGTACGTCCTTATAACCCATACAGCCTCATCGAATCCATGGCACACCTTTGCGAGGTATCCGCTATCGTTGAGGATTTGGATCCATTCACGTTGCTCCTTTGATGCCTTTCCCGATCTCGTCTTCATCTCGATGAAAAGCCCGTGATATCCGTTTGATGGCTTTGGGAAGAAAAGATCAGGAACGCCGGGTCTCATGCCAGCTCTCTTCAGAAGGTTGCCGTATCGAGAAGATCTCTTGCCTTCGTTCGGGATGTGGAATACCTTAATGCCAAGCAGATCGCAATATTCGATGACGGCGATCTGTTCATCAAGCTCCTCTGTCATTCCTATCCCTCCGAGGTTATAACAAGTTCGCCATAGCATACCTCGCCTTTTCGCAGCTCTGCACACTTTATTGTTTTTTTGCAATCCTCGTCCGTTTGGTAGATTAATATGCCAGCGAAGATCTGTTTTTCGGAATATATATAAGTTTTTGCCTCGATGCCCCAGCCTGCCTCGATTCTACCGTCTGCCTCGATGCTACCGTTTGCCTTGATGCCACCGTTTGCCTTGATTCCACCGCCTGACTTGATGCTACCGTTTGCCTCGATGCTACCGCCTGACTTGATACCCCAGCCTGCCTCGATGCCACCGCCTGACTCTATGCCATAGCCTGCCTTGATGCCCTCGTCTGCCTCGATATCACAGCATGCCACGATTGACTTTTTGGAGATGATAGAGCCTCTCACAAAAAGGTTATCATCAAGTTCCACTTCAATGTTTTCCTCTGATATCAAATCGCCTTCAAGAACGTAGTCCCCGTTCTTGATTCTTTTTAAACCTTCAAAATCTTTTGTTATTCTCATTTTTCTTCCTCCGTGTATTTCTTTTTGAGTTCGGCAAATGTGCTTGCTTTTATAATGCTTAAATCTGCATTGTTGGTTGCCATATGCCGTTCAATTTCTTGGAAAATCTCCCTCGCAAGATTCTCATAGTGCATCTTGTAAGAGTTAGCCGCTGTCCGCATAGCTTCAAGTTCAATTGTAAGTCTTTCAACCTCGCTCTTTGGTGCAACATCGGCGGTAGCGAGAGTTTCCGCAAAGGATATAGCAGATCGCAAGCCGAGCATAGTTCCATAGGCAATGCTTTTTCCGTTTGCTCTGCTACCGAATGGTTTCTCACACCCCTCGATTTCATCATTGAGGTGTGCTATGAGTCTATCCACATCAATGTATCTTGGCATATCATTCTCCTTTCTCGGCTGCTTTCACGGCTTCTTTGTAGGTTTTGCCGTTTCCAAGTACGCAAAGCGTACACAGAGATTTCGTGTATTCGCAGATATACACATTGTTTTCATTTATTTTTGCAAAATCACACATTGTTTTATTCCTCCTTAATGTCGTACACTCTATCGAGTGAAACCTTTGTTATTTTCCCGCCCAATTGAATAAAAGCATGATCATTGAAAATCCCCGATTCGATTGATATAAGCTGGTATCTTGAAGTGTTATATACGCATTTTGCACAGTTCGGCGCTCCAAAAAAGTCCTCAGCATCAATACACATACGGCACTCTCCAATAGATGGTCTGACTTTACAAGTTTTCATTCCGCACCGCCTTCCATCTTCGCTCCGCAGTTGGGGCAGTAATTCGTTTTGCTTCTGCCGTTTCTTTTTCCACACACCGAGCAAGTGCAGGTTTTGTAGTGTATAACTCGCCCTCTCTTGCTGGGGGTATTGCTCATCATGTAATTCACATACCACTCCCCCTCGCTCTGCTTGCGGTAGCCTGCGTTGTAAAGGTCTGTGCATATCTTTTGATTATCTTCTTCAAGCTCACAATCTTCTATACAAAGCCCTTCCTTGTACCAACTGCAAGTTTTACAAGCCTCTGTGTTGTCACGTACAACTGCAACCATCTCCTCAATCTGCTTCTCTTTGCTCATTGTCTGCTCCTTCCTCTATAAACTACGATCATCGATGGAAACGGAGCATTGTCCGTTTGACCTCCGAATTTGATCCGTCCTTTGATAAATCTGATTTCTGATTTGTTGTAAATGTAATCGTGGAACCACTTGGTATCTGTTCTTGCCGGAATCAGCATAACAACGCATCGGCACTTTCCACAGTACGTCTCATCAAACGCTTTTTGTACCCACTTTGAAAGCTGCCTTCCGTATGGAGGATTGCAAAATACAATCTCTCCTGACCAATCCTGTTTGAGTCCGTCTTGTTCCTGAGTGAAGTATTTCTTGCATTTGGCATTATGCATTTCTGCACATGGATCCAACGTGAACGAAAACTCCTCGTTTAGCTCGTCAAACAATCCTTGCGGCGTAGACCAATCCGTCTTACGGCTACTAAAAAGGGCTTCGGTTTTCATCATTTGATTCTCCTTTCCTGCACAACGCCTCATACATCTCGATTGTACTTCGCAGCTCGTCCTCGGTCTTTTTCTTCCGACAGGACATATGCATCACCATCTTGTCCTCCCGCCATTTAATCTTTTTCACAGCATCCGTCCTCCTTCAGTATCACGCCATGCTCCACCAAGTATTCTGCTACCTGATCCACGGTGGGAAGATCATTGTTTATCTGTCCTTCTGCTTCCGCAAGAAGGGCTGCTATTTTGGTTACCATCATGTGATTTTCCATCCTTTCTCTCTTACTCCGTATCATGCAATCCTCCTTGCCTCTTCCACGCACTCCTCGCACAGAAGCTTCTCCCCGATCTCCCAATACGGGTCATCCTGATATATCGGTGCGCCGCATTCGGTGCATGTGTATATGGGCTTAGCTTCGCTACACTCCATGCATCCGTCACACTCTTTTTCATGGTTCTTTTTGCAATAGTACATTCAAGCCTCCTATACACCATTGAGCATCGTTTCCATCGTTCCTTCATCACCTCCCAGAAATTCATCAACCGTCCGCCTGCAAGCGGCGTTGAAGAAATCGGTAACGTCAAAGGAGCTTGAACGCTCCTCTTCTTCCTTTTTTGGCTTGGCTGAATTCTGCGATCTTGCCAGCCAAGAGGTAATAAAGCGTTTAATACCGCTCTTTGTTTTTCTGCGAGAAGGATTACCCTCCAACCATCCGAGCATGTTACGAAGCTCTTGCTCCACATCAATAGCCGGGTAAAGAGTTACCCACCGATCAACGTCTTCCCTACAAATCCCGTAAGGCTCGCCCGTATTCAACGGAAGCTCTATCACGGGAGGCTGCGGTGACGGACCGGAGGCGGCTGTGCCGGCTTCGGGCAATAACTTGTTATTTAAACGATTACGATTATCGATTATCGATTTACGATTACGATTATCGAGCAACATCTGCTCGGCATCTGCTTTGCATGTGCTATGCAATTGCTCTGCATCTGCTATACAATTGCTATGCATATGCTCTGCATCCTCGATCTGTTCCTCATTTGGATCGGGATATTTACTTTTTACCGCTCTCGGTGCGGTCTGATGTGTGTTCCAAGAAGGCAGGTGCAGGTACCGCTTTCCGTTCCTTTCGTATACGGAAATTAAGTTTACACTCACCAACTTTACGAGCGCACTCTCAATAGTTTTCACCGAGACGTTATCTTTAAGTGGGAAGAGCATGGATTTGATTACCGATGCTCTTCCGTCATATCGTCCAAAATCGTCAACAGATACTATCAAACGGTAGAATAAGACCTCTTCAAACCACGTGAGCTGATCTATGCTATCACTCGTTTTTATCGATTCTTTTAAGTATCTTGTTGGCATTGTTTACCTCCTCAGAAGGGAAGATCCTGATCAACGGGGAGGGTCTGCAATTGCGGTGCCGGAGCTTCGCTTCTTGGGGATTTCTCTCTTGAATCAACGAAGAAGGCTCTGTCCGCTACCACCTCTGTGGCGTAACGCTTGTTGTTGTTCTGATCCGTCCAGCTGCGCGTTTGGATCGCGCCCATGATGCAAAGGGAAGAACCCTTCTTGAAATACTTGGCGATGAATTCTGCGGTCTGCCGCCACGCTTGGCAGTTAATGAAATCGGCTTCCTGATTTCCTTCCTTCGTGTAAGGTCGGTTGATCGCCAACGTGAAGGTGCATACCGACACACCGCTCTGCGTTTGCTTCAGCTCCACGTCTGCGGTAAGGTGTCCGCAGAGGGTAGCCGCGTTCAAGTTTAATGATGCCATCTCAATCTCCTAAATAATTTTTTCTGAATTTTTCACGGAAGTCCTCCACGGACCATCCGTACTGCTCCATTGCTTTTTTCTGTGCGTAGGCTTGGAGCTTCAGCCTGCGCTCTCTGTTTTGATGCACTCCGTCAGGAGGCTCGTTGTGGCACGTGTGGCAAAGCCTCACTACAAGCCCGTATTTTCCCGCTCTGTCGCGTATTGCTTTGCAGCCTCCCCACACATGATGCCATTCAAGAAATCGCCGTGAGTGGCAGAAAAAGCACCTCTCCGTGTTGCGCTGAAGAATACTATTCACATTGCCACCTCGATTTCATCTCTGCGATCTGATTTGGTGTTTCTGTTTGTATGCCGAGATTCTTTGCCTCGCTGACGATCCCGTCTATCAGCACCGACATCTCTCTTGTGTCGAATTCGCTGGATCCCTTGTATACTCGGTAATGAGTAAAGTCCTTTCCTTGAAGGAGGCTTGTTCCAGCCTCCTCATAATACTTGAAATACCCGTCCACGTTGATGTGGGATCTCACGCTGACTAAATCACTCTGCCCGTACCGCTTGAGCATTAGGAAGTAAATCTCGTCCTTTGCGGCGTTTGTTGCATCGGCTATCTCTCCGATAAGCTTCCAAGCGTAGGCGTTAGCATTCAAGCTGCGCTTCTCCCGGTAAGGCTTCACCTCAATGGAGAGCTTCTCTCTGTCCTTCATCTCATCCACCAGCATCTCAAAGTCCTGTCTCTCATTCACGGAGAGCATCAGCACAGGCTTCTTGGTGGCAAAGTCGATGTTGGCACCCACAATGCTTCCTGTTACGCGCATAACGGATATATCCCCTTTCGCAAGCAATCTGCGAGGTAGATCAGCTTCGGCAGATATACGTTGTTGATCCATTTTTCATCGTAAGCGATGTCAAACTCCAGCCGCCGTGCCGGGTCTATCTCGTTGAAGAAATTGTTATAGTCCGCATCCACAAGCCCGTAGGCTATGATTTTAGCCCGTCTGATGCCCGTGGCATACATTTGTACCATCACTTGGTTTACGTACTTCTTGGGAAGCTTAAAGCCCTTCTCCAGCTTGAACGTCTTGCATTCGTATACGGTGTCCTCGGTGTTCCCGTCCAAGTTTACGCGGAGAAGCAGATCCTCTATGAGAATCTGCTTGTCCAGCTCCATCGGGATCTCCAACGATTCCAAGATCCGATGCTCAAAATGAGTCCCTGCGGCGGTGTACACGTTGCCGAATTGGCTGTTGTCCACGCCCATCTTCTGAAGCCACCACTTCTTGAAGGTCTCTGTCTTCCAATTGCCTATGATCTTGTCCGTATCTGAGGCTCCGAACCATCCCGATCTGTCATGATCCGCTATCATATGGCAAGCAGCTTCTTCTCAAATCGGTCAAGGCGGTCAAAGAATGTCCACAGATCTTTAACCTCATCCACGCTCATATCGCACTTTTCTGCGATCTCCTTGGCACTCATCTGCTCATTGACCAGCACCTTGGTGTACTCCTGCTGGAAGCGTTCCTTGACAGCGAAGAGGCTGTGTTGGTATAGGTCATTCTCTTTGGTATCATCGATCTCGTCCTTCGACCACAAGCTAAAGCCGAGACCATAACGGATCGCAATGGCTTTGACAAAGGCTCTTGCCATCGCTTTGAAAACCACGTTCTGATTGAGGCTGTTGTCCTTGACGGGATTGATACCATTAAGCAACGGATAACTGTATACGAAGGAGTCATCGTCAACCGTGATGGTGATTCTCACCTCATAGCATCGGTTGGTGTTTCCCTTGGAATCGGTGAAGGTTTGCTTCGACATAAACAAGCTGCTTCCGTCCTCGTTGTATACGGGAGCAAAGAATACCTTTTCTGCTCCGTTCTCATGGAGGAGATCTACCACGGTTGCCCAAGGCAGATAATCTGCTCCGTCTCTCTGCTTCACGTAGGGAGTTACGTCCACGTTGCGAAGCTCATTAAATCCTTTAATCATGTTTATTCAAATCCTCCTCATAATTGATCTTCGCTCTCTCAAGGTCATCGTTTACATCGTTCATGACCTCAACGGCAATGGCAAGGTGTTCGCTGATGGAAGGAACGTCTTCGGGTGCGCAAGCGGATAGCGCATCGGCAATCTCGCGTACTCTCTTCATGAATCCTTCCCGGCAAAAGCTCTGCTTCATATCTGCCTGCTTCCATTTTTCCTCATAATAGCTCATTTTTTCAATCTCCTCTTGATTTTTCGTATTTTTTGTGGTATAATAATGTTGACCATAAAGATAGCCTTTCAATCTCCTATCTTGGTACTGCGGCTCCGCGCCCTCACGCGGTAGCCGCTTTCTTTTTTTCTGCCCTCTCGCGGTCATACGCCGTCATGCACGTGTACTTGCAGAAATGTCTTGTGCGTTTGTTATCTCTCTTGTAGATCGATTGCGGATTGTAGATAAAATTTTTCCCGCACCAAGCGCACTTTATCTCTTTGAATCCATCGTATCCTTGCACCCTGTCACCTCCTTTGCCGATGCGATAATAACGCTGTTCCCAACAAAGCACGATACCTCTGCTTGGATGAATATGCCTCCCGTCTTCTTGTCCTTCCGATAGATGATACCCGATACCCGTCCAAGCGTTCCGTCTTCGCCTGTGTGCATGTTCTGCACCTTTACGGGATCTCCCGAAAAGAGGTAATACTTCAGTTCCTCATTCGTCATCTTCGAGATCCTCTCCTACGTACTTCCTCGTTACGATTCCCTTGTCCTTCGCTTCCTGATACAGAGCAATGAAATTCCATCCGAGTCCCACTACAACGATCCCTGCGAATATAAGCGATAATACGGTTGCCAGCATGATTTCACCTCCTTCCTATGCAAGATCCGCATGGCATCTGAGGTATTCCGTAATGTCCTTTCGGAATATAATATACACCCAGCGGGAACGCTCAATCGCTACCCCGAAAGGGAATACCCCCTGCTTCAGCCCATCCTGTAACGTGTCTACTCCTATCGGGACACCAGCCTGTTGAAACATCTCTGCAGCTTCCTTCGGTGTCACCGTGGCTTTCTGTTCGTAATGCATATCCCCTCCTTACTCCGATACCACAAGCTCGTCCAGCTTGCATTCCATCAGCTGCGCAAACTCTACCGCCATGCCAAGGCTCGGTTGCTTAATGCCCAAGCGAATGTGTCTGATCGCCGACTCGGATACGCCGAGCTTCTTTGCAAGCTCGCAATTGGTCAGCTCCTGCTCCTCCATCCACTCGGAAAGCTTCATCCTGTTAAACATCCATTTTCTCCTTTTCTGTTTTTTCGTACCAAGGTGTTGACAGGTTGGCTTTTCTGCGTTATAATACACTTGCCGGTATAATCCGCGGTTCAGAAAGGGGTGATTGTCATGCTCAACAAAATTATTGAGTGGATAATACCTTTTCTGTGTCCTCCTAAACTGCATATCTGCTTGCTGACTTGAATCAGCAACGGTTCGCCTACGTTAAATATGCAGAGCCAAACTAAGCAATTTGTTCGCTGCAAATTACAAAACGCTCCGATCGTAGCCGGATGAGCTTTTGCTCTAAACAAACAGAGGTATATGCCGACATATACCGCGCCGTTTTGTTGCGTTTGACTGAGGGCTACAGGCAGAAGTCATGCGGCTGATCAGCGATAAGCCGCATGATGAACCTCTCTGTCAGTTCCTTGGTACGAGACTATTATACCTTACGAATGTTAGGTTGTCAATACAAATCTTACATTTTGTAAGGTTTCGTACCATTGCACAAAAAAGGATATATTTCTTTGTCTAATTTTTATGGAAAAAGAAAAAGCCGCCCGAAGGCGGCTGGAGGGAGGAATTATTGCCGAAAACGGCTGTTTCACATGTTATTAATACATGTCGCTGGTTCTGTCACAAATAGCATCGATGTCCTTCTTTAACCGAAGCAAGGCTTCTTCATCGGAAGCATCTTCGTCAAGGCGATCCGACAGATACACTTGCAGGCTATCTGCAAGAGCTGATATAAGCTCCGTTTGCAAATCATATTGCCTCTTACGCTTCACGGCACTTTCATAGCGATAGCGGTACCGATACGCCTTGTACAACGCTTTCCTTTTGTCTATTTTGCTTTTTGTTCTATCACAAAACATGCAAATGATCAGAAGCGGTTGTAGAATCAGATGTACGATGAGTAATACAAGCAACAATTTTTCCATTTTTCAATCTCCTTTCCGTTATTTGCTCTCTTTGCCCTTCTCTGATTGGTAATCGGGGCAAATATCTTTGGAGCATCCCAAGAACCATTCTTGCGTTCCGTACATTGTGTATACGGTTCTGACGGCGGCGTGAATGCATCCAAAGCAAGCGCGTGACTTTGCCTCTACAGAGCCGGTAATAAGATTGCAGCCATTGATATCTCCAATTGTTTCCTTGTACGTATTCTGCAATTGGATAAATCGCTTAACAAGGTCTTTTTTCTTCATTTTTTTGATTTCGTCTTCTTCGTAATAAGTATTAAAGCTAACTAACATTTTTCAATCTCCTATTTTTTATTTTTGTACTGTGGTACATGTATATTATATCTAACAATTGTTAGGCTGTCAATAGGAAAGG